>NZ_JBQJIM010000059.1:0-17910 GCF_052078295.1 Crossiella sp. CA198 | reverse complement strand
CCGAAAGTACTCGGCTCGTTCGGCCAGCAGTGGTGCTGAGCCGTGCGGGGTGCGGTCGAGGCGGATGGAGAAGGTCATTGGGTGTCCTGGGGGGTCAGGTCACGCAACGACCCCTAGAAACCGCCTTGTCGTACACGGTGTTGGCCGAACTGGTACGCCAATCGGCCAACACCTCGCCCATAACGGCCAACACACCGTCCACATCGGCCAACACACCGTCCAGTTCGGCCAACACACCGTACGACAACGGCCAACACGGTGCGGGTGGGTGGTTAGCTGGGGTTGTTGCGGCGTAGGACCTCTTCGGCTTCGGTGACCAGGTTTTTGATGAGGTGGGCGCAGGTTGGGAGGTCTTCGAGGAGGCCGACGACCTGGCCGGAGGCGAGCACTCCGGCGGCGGGGTCGCCCTGGACGAGACCGGCGCGCAACAGCATGGGCGTGTTGGCGGCCATGATGGTTTGCGCCCAGCTCAGTTTTTTGTGGCGGCGTAAGGTGATTCCCTCGCGGATCAGGGTGGGCCATGGCTGGCCGGTGAGGCGGCGGAAGCGGCGGGCGTTGGCCAGGGCGCGGAGCAGGCCGCGCAGGTTTCCGTTGTGTTCCAGGCGGTCCACCAGTTCGGTGCGCAGCACCCGGTGTGGCAGGCCGTCGACCTTGTGTGTCACCACGGTGCCGTTGAGGTCGTGCGCGAGGTAGCGTTGTTTGACCGCGTCCGGGACCGGGCTTTCGTGGGTGAGCAGGAACCGGGTGCCCATGGCGATGCCTGCCGCGCCGTAGCAGAGTGCTGCCGCGAGGCCACGGCCGTCGAAGAAGCCGCCGGCGGCGATCACCGGCAGGTCCACCGCGTCGACCACGGCGGGCAGCAGCAGGGTGGTGGCGATGCCGCCGGTGTGGCCGCCGCCCTCGTTGCCCTGCACCAGCACCGCGTCCGCGCCCCAGTCCGCGACTTTGCGCGCGTGCCGGGCCGCGCCCACCGAGGGGATCACCACGATCCCGGCCGCCTTGAGCTTCGTGATCAGCTCGGGTTTCGGGGCCAGGGCGAAGGAGGCGACCCGGACCTGTTCGCGGATCAGCAGGTCCACCCGGGCCGCGGCATCGTGCGCGTCGGCGCGCAGGTTGACGCCGAACGGATTGCCGGTGCGGGACCGGGTTTCCCGGATCGCGTGCTCCAGCTCGGTCAAGGTCATGGTGGCGGAGGCGAGGATGCCCAGCCCGCCCGCGTTGGCGGTGGCCGAGACCAGCCGGGGTCCGGCCACCCAGCCCATGCCGGTCTGCACCACCGGGTGCCGCACGCCGACCAGGCGGGTGAGCGCGGTCTCCATCACGGCACCTCGCGGTCGCGCCGGGCCTGCGGGTCCAGTTGCCGGATCAGCGCCAGTTCGCGCTCATCTGGTCGCCGGGTCTCGATGTGACCGGTGGTGTGCAACGGGAATCCGGTCTGTTCCAGTACTTCCTCGACGGTGACGCCGGGGTGCACCGAGCGCAGCCGCAGGGTGCCGTCCGGGCCGGTGAAGTCGAGCACGGCCAGGTTGGTGACCACCCGGTGCAGGTCGTGGAAGCGGCCGGGATCGCGGTCGGTGCCCACGCCGGAGACCAGGTCCACGGCCGGGACGAACACGCGTTCGCTGTGCCGCCGCACCCAGTAGCTGGTGCGGTGGTTGACCGTGTTGCCGGGGGCGCCGCGCACGCCGAGCAGTTGCCGGGTGGGCTGTTCGTGCGGGCCGATGCAGGAGATGTTCTGGTTGCCGTGCCGGTCCAGCTGATTCGCGCCCATGATCACGTGCCGGCGGCCGTGCGCGACCACGTCGAAGACCTGGCGGTAGGGCAGCCAGCCCTCGGCGGGCGCGGACTCGCCGAGGGCAGGCGTCCCGGCGAGCAGGGTGGCCTCGCCGTCACTGAGCAACAACTCCGGGGCGGTGGTCAGCCGGGCCAGCCGGGCGCCCAGGGTGGGGATCAGGCCCATGGGGCTGGCCAGGATCTCGCCGTCGTCGCGGAACAGGTCGGCGCAGGCGGCCACGCACACCTCGGCCCTGGTCGCGGTCATCTCAGTCCTCCCGCAGATAGCTGTCCACAAAGGACTCCCAGGATTGCTCGCGAGCCGCGTTGGCGTAGGCGCGCTGCCGGTTCTCGTCCCGGTCGTAGTCGGGCACGCAGCTGGTGAAGCCCGCGCCGCCGGGCGCCTCGATCACCCCGTCCACCATCATCCGGTTGAGCAGCAAGCCCTGTGGCGGCCCTGCGGCGATGAGGTCGGCGGTGTCCACGATCCGTTCGCAGGAGACGTAGCGGCGGGCGGCGGCCAGGCAGAACAGGTCGTCGAAGTAGGGGTCCGGGCCGAGGTAGCGGGCGTTGCCGTGCGGGTCGGCGAGGTTGAGGTGCACCAGCGCGACATCCAGGGGCAGCGCGGGCATGGCGACCAGTTTCTCCCCGGTGTAAGGGCATTCGACCAGGCGTAGCTCAGGATTGACCCGCAGCACATCGGAGGCCAGTCCGGCCCGGATCGGCAGGAACGGCAGCCGGTGCCCGGCCGCGCGCAACCCGGTCTGCAACATGCCTTCGTCCACTTCGGACACTTGAATCCCGCCGCGCTGGCGCACCTGCTGGAACCACGGGTCGTACGGAATGGTGTCCAGTGAGACGAATCCGTAGACCGCCTTGCGCACCTTGCCCGCCGCGCACAGCATGCCCAGGTCCGGGCCGCCGTAGGACACCACGGTCAGCTCCCGCAACGGTGACCGCAGGATCGCCTCGACCAGCGCCATCGGCTTGCGCCGCGATCCCCAGCCGCCGATCCCGATGGTCATCCCGTCGGCCAGCTCGGCGACCACGTCCCGCGCGGTCATCCGCTTGTCCCGCATGGTGATCCTCCCGTTCAACCGCGGTCAAGGAAAGCCTGTCGGGCCTCATCCGCCGCCCCGGTCAGGTTCAGCTCGAAGGTGAATCCCTGTTCGTAGCGGTAACTCCGGTGCACCGGCTGCGGATCAATGCCGTTGATCGCCTCCTTGGCCCGCCGGATCACCCGCGGATCCTTGGCCGCGACCTCCCGCGCCACGGACAGGGCCGCCTCGTCCAGCTCGGCCTCCGGCACCACCCGGTACACCGAGCCGTGGTGCAGCAACGCCCGCGCGTCGATCCGCGAGGCGGTGAAGTACAACGCCCGCATCAGGTGCTGCGGCACCAGCCGCGCCAGATGCGTGGCCGCCCCCAACGCCCCGCGATCCACCTCCGGCAAACCGAAACTCGCGTCCTCGGCCGCCACCACGATGTCGGCGTTGCCCACCAGGCCGATCCCGCCGCCCAGGCAGAACCCCTGCACCGCCACCACCACCGGCACCGGACAGTCGTAGACCGCCCCGAACGCCGCCGCACACCCCCGGTTCACCCCGATGATCGCCGCCCGGTCCGGATCGGCCTGGAGTTCCTTGAGATCCACCCCCGCGCAGAACCCGCGCCCCTCCGCCCGCAGCACCAGCACGTGCGTGGCCGGGTCGCGGCCCGCCTCGGTGATGGTGTCGGCCAGGTCGTGCCAAGCCTGCGCGGGCAACGCGTTGACCGGCGGAAAGTCCAGTGTCACAACGGATATCGAGGTCTCGGCCGCGTTCCGGGTGATGCCCATGGCGCCTTCTTCCAAACCTAGCGATTGCTTGGTACGTTAACAGCAAGCCCGGCGCCCGGCCTAGCCCCGGAGGTGGCGGTGGACCTTTCACTGGACGGTCGAGTAGTTCTCATCACCGGTGGTGTTCGTGGCGTGGGCGCGGGTATCACCCGGGCTTTCCTCGCCGCCGGCGCCACCGTCGTCACCTGCGCCCGCAGGCCACCCGATCAGCCGATCGAGGAAGCAGGCCGCGCACCCGAGCACCTGCCCTGCGACGTCCGCGACCCAGCCCAGGTCGACACCCTGGTCGACACCATCATCCAGACCCACGGCCGCCTGGACATCCTGGTCAACAACGCCGGCGGCGCGCCGTTCGCGATGGCCGCCGAGGTCTCGCCCCGGTTCCACGCCAAGGTGGTCGAACTGAACCTCCTCGCCCCGCTGCTCGTATCCCAGGCCGCCAACCGGGTGATGCAGGACCAGGACAGCGGAGGCGCGATCGTGATGATCAGCAGTGTCAGCGGCCGACGGCCGAGTCCGGGAACAGCGGCCTACGGCGCGGCCAAGGCCGGGATCGACAACCTCACCGCCACCCTGGCCGTCGAATGGGCGCCCAAGGTGCGGGTGAACGCCCTGGCCGTGGGCATGGTGCGCACCGAACTCTCCCACCTGCACTACGGCGACGAGGCCGGCATCGCCGCGGTGGGCCGCACGGTCCCGCTCGGCCGACTCGCCGACCCGGCGGAAATCGGTTCCTGCGCGGTATTCCTGGCCTCCCCCCTCGCCTCCTACGTCAGCGGCGCTACGCTCCCGGTGCACGGCGGAGGTGAGTCACCGGCCTTCCTGTCGGCAAGCACCTCCCGGGAGGCCCCATGACCCCGCTGTGCCACAACCGCGTCGTCATCATCACCGGCGCCGGCCGTGGCCTGGGGCGCGCGCACGCACTCGCCTTCGCCGAGGCAGGCGCCCGGGTGGTGGTCAACGACGCCGGGGTCTCGCTCAACGGCCTGGGCGCCGACACCAGTCCCGCTCAGTCTGTGGTCAACGAGATCATCGCCCTGGGCGGTCAGGCGGTGGCCAACACCGAGGACGTCGCGGACTGGCAGGGCGCGCTGCGACTGATCCGATCGGCGGTGGAATCCTTCGGCCAGTTGGACGTCCTGGTGAACAACGCCGGTTTCCTCCGCGACCGGATGCTGGTCAACATGGAGGAACACGAGTGGGACGCGGTGATCCGGGTGCACCTCAAGGGCCACATGGCCCCACTGCGGCACGCGGCGGCCTACTGGCGCTCCGAACACCGGGCGGGCAGGCCGATCCAGGCCAGGGTGGTCAACACCAGTTCCGGCGCGGGATTACTGGGCAGCGTGGGCCAGGGCAACTACTCCGCGGCCAAGGCCGGGATCGCCGGGCTGACCGCGGTCGCCGCGGCCGAACTCGCCCGGTACGGGGTCACGGTGAACGCGATCGCCCCGGCCGCCCGGACCCGGATGACCGAACTGGCGTTCGCCGAAACCATGGCCGCGCCAACGGAAACCGAGTTCGACGCGATGGCGCCGGAGAACGTCTCGCCGCTGGTGGTGTGGCTGGGCAGCGAACAGTCCGGTGAGGTGACCGGCCGGATGTTCGAGGTCGAGGGCGGGCGGATCAGCGTCGCGGACGGCTGGCGGCACGGCCCGTTCCTTGACCGGGGATCGCGCTGGCCGGTGGCGGAGGTCGGCGACGCGGTCAAGCGCCTGCTCGCCGCCAGCCCGCCACCAACCCCGGCCTACGGAACCTGACCCCGCCACCCACATCCGTCGAGTTGGCCAAAGTGGGCGTACCAGTTGGGCCAACTAGGCGTACGACTTGGGCCAACTCGACGTGGGGTGGGGTGGCTCGATCAGGCAACTCGCTCCAGGATCGTGCCGGTGGCCATGGCTCCGCCGGCGCACATGGTGATCAAGGCGGTGGTCGCGTCCCGCCGTTCCAGCTCGTGCAGCGCCGTGGTCAGCAGCCGGGCCCCGGTGCTGCCCACCGGATGCCCCAGCGCGATCGCGCCACCGTTGACGTTCAACCGGTCCGCGGCCGCCCCGTACACGCTCAACCAGGACAGCGGCACCGCCGCGAAAGCCTCGTTCACCTCCACCAGGTCCACATCCGCCAGTCCCATCCCGGCCAGGGTCAACAACCGTTCGGTGGCCCGCACTGGGCCGTCCAGGTGGTAGTAGGTCTCCGCGCCGATCAGGCACTGGGCGCGGATCCGGGCCCGCGGCGCGATGCCGAGTTCCGTCGCTCGCCCCGAATCCATGATGAGCACCGCCGCGGCCCCGTCCGAGATCTGCGAGGCGGTGGCCGCCGTGTGCAACCCGCCGTCCAGCACCGGTTTCAACCCGGCCAGTGCCTCCGCGCTGCTCTCCCGCAACCCCTGATCCCGCTGCACCGCCTCGGAAAGCTGCACCGGCACCAGCTCCCGGTCGAACCGGCCACCCGCCCAGGCCTGCTGTGCCAGCAACTGCGACCGCATCCCGAACTCGTCCAGGTCCCGCCGGGTCAGCCCGCGGCGCGCCGCGATCCGTTCCGCTGCCTCGAACTGGTTCGGCAGGTCAAGGTCCCAGGATGACGGGCGCGGCCTCCCGGTTGGTCCGTTCATGTTGCTGCGTAACGGAACCCGGCTCATCGCCTCCACCCCGCAGGCAATGCCCACCTGGATAGCGCCCGCCGCGATCTGCGCCGCCACCAGATGCGCCGCGTGCTGGGCCGACCCGCACTGGGCGTCCAAGGTGAAGCAGCCGGTGGTCTCCGGCAGGCCCGCGTGCAGCCAGGCGTTGCGCGCGATGTTGCCCGCCTGCTCGCCCGCCTGGGTCACGCACCCGGCCGCTACTTGGTCCACCTCCGCCGCGGGTACCGCCACCCGGGCCAACACCCCGCGCAGCGCCACGCCCAGCAACTCCGCCGCGTGCACCCCGGACAACCAGCCGCCGCGCCGCCCGATCGGTGTGCGCACCGCGCCGACGATGACCGGGTCGCCCATGGGAACTCCTCACCGTGGATCAGTAGCCACTGGTATGAGTAGAACATGTTTCAGTGAGGTTGGTAAGACTCAGTGAACACCCTTCACTCAACGCGGGTCCCGTGTTTGAATCCAGTAGAACCTGTTCCACATCGGTGTGTGAGCACGGAGGACAGCCATGGCCCTGCCCCAACTTCCCCGGGGTTTCGACTTCACCGACCCCGACGTGTACGCGCAGCGGCTGCCCATCGAGGAGTTCGCCGAGCTGCGGCGGACCTCTCCGGTGTTCTGGAACGCCAAACCGCCGGGGCGGGACGGCTTCCCTGATCAGGGTTACTGGGTGGTGAGCAGGCACGCCGAGGTCAAACGGGTCTCCCTGGACAGCCGCCTGTTCTCCAGCTCCGCCAACACCGCGATCATCCGGTTCGGCTCGGACATGACCAGGGAACAGCTTGACCTGCAACGACTCATCATGCTCAACCAGGATCCGCCCGAGCACACCAAGTTGCGCGGTATCGTCTCCCGCGGCTTCTCCGTGCGCGCCATCGCCGGACTCCGGGACGCCCTCGCTGAACGCGCGCACCGCATCGTCGAGGCCGCGCGCACCGACGGGGCAGGCGACTTCGTCACCGACATCGCCTGCGAACTTCCGTTGCAGGCCATCGCCGAACTGCTCGGCGTGCCCCAAGAAGACCGGCGCAAGATCTTCGACTGGTCCAACGAGATGATCGGCTACGACGATCCGGAGTTCCAGACCGACTCGGCCATGGCCGCGGCGCAGATCCTGGCCTACTCGATGAACATGGCCGAGGAACGCAAGAAGTGCCCGATGCCCGACATCGTGACCAAGCTGGTCCAGGCCGATGTGGACGGTGACTCGCTCTCCGCCGACGAGTTCGGCTTCTTCGTCATCCTGCTGGCGGTGGCCGGGAACGAGACCACCCGCAACGCGATCACGCACGGCATGATGGCCTTCCTGGACAACCCGGAACAGTGGGAGCTGTACAAGGCCGAGCGCCCCAAGACCACCGCGGATGAGATCGTGCGCTGGGCCACCCCGGTGGTCTCCTTCCAGCGCACCGCCACCGCGGACACCGAAATCGGTGGGGTGCCGGTGAAATCCGGCGACCGGATCGGCATGTTCTACAGTTCGGCCAACTTCGACGAGGACGTCTTCAGCCACCCGGAGCGCTTCGACATCACCCGCGATCCCAACCCGCACCTGGGTTTCGGCGGCAGCGGCGCGCACTTCTGCCTGGGCGCCAGCCTGGCCCGGCTGGAGATCGACCTCATCTTCAACGCCATCGCCGACCACCTGCCCGACATCCGCAAGGCCGGTGAGCCGCGGCGGCTGCGTTCGGGCTGGCTCAACGGGATCAAGGAGTTCCCGGTCGCCTACTGACCCAGCGCGGTCCGCAACGCCGTGACGAGGCGTCCGGAACAGCCGCCGCCGGGCGTGGCGTGCTGGAGCCGGTTCATCACGTAGGCGAACCCGATTCCGTGCTCGACATCGCCGAAGGCCAGGGATCCGCCGTGTCCGTCGTGCCCGAACGACCCCGGCCCCAGCATGGTCACCTCACCGGGCAGCTGCCCTTGCGGGATGAACCCCAGCGCCCAGCGGGCCGGTTTGACCAGCACCCGGTCCAGCCCCGCGGTCTGGGTGGCCCGTGCCCGTTCCACCGTTTCCGGTGCCAGCAAACGCACTCCGTCCACCTCGCCCACAGTGGCCGCGTACAGCCGGGCGAACCCCTCGGCGGTGCCGATCCCGGCGGCGGCCGGGATCTCCGCCGCGTGCATCAACCGGGTGTTCGGAGTCAGCGTCGTGGTGGTCAGGTCAAACGACCGCATGATCAGCGAATCCGGATCGTCGTACTCGGCAAGGAGTTTCCGCGTTGACTCGGGCAGGTCGGCCGGTGGCGTTACGGCCGCGCGCGGCGGCGGCGCGGACACGATCCGGGACACCCGCGGCTCCAGTTCGGCGGGCAGTCCGAACCACACCTCCGCGCCCACCCGATCGGCGATCTCCGCGGCGAACACCTCGCCAAAGCCGCGTCCGGTGACCCGCCGGATCACCTCGCCGACCAGCCAGCCGAAGGTCCACGCGTGGTAACCCTGCCCGGATCCCGGTGTCCACCAGGGTTTCTGCGCCGCCAGCCGGGCCACCACCCGGTCCCACTCGGCCACCTCCGCCACCGGGAACCGCTCGTCCAGCGCGGGCAATCCGGCCTGGTGCGACAGCAGCCAGCGCACCGGAATGTCCTGTTTGCCCGCGGCGGCGAACTCCGGCCAGTACCGGGCCACCGGCGCGTCCAGGTCCAGCTCGCCGCGTTCGACCAGCAGGTGCGCCAGTATCGCGGTGACGCCCTTGCTGACCGAGTACACCAGCTGCAGGGTCTCCCGCTGCCACGGCCGTCCGGTGCGGTCGTCCGCGATCCCGCCCCAGAGGTCGACGATCTTCCGTCCATGCCGGTACACGCACACCGCCGCGCCGAGTTCGCCGCCCTCGGTGAAGTTGCGCGCGAACACCTCGCGCACCGCCTCGAATCCGGGCGCCACCGTGCCGTGCACCTCGACCATCACCCGCACCCCGTTCGCGCAACGCGTACCGGCGGCGCACGGTCACCCGCACACCGCCGGTTCGCGGGAACTCAACCCGCCAGCACGCCCTTGAGCGCCTCGACCAGCCGGCCGGCGGTGGCGCCCTCGCCAGTCAGTCCACTCTGGATTTTGTTCATCACGTAGCCGAAGCCGATCTGATGGTCCACATCGCCGAGGGCCAGCGAACCGCCGTAGCCGCCGTGCCCGAACGTGCCCGGCCCGAGCAGGTTGATCGTCGGGGTGACCCCCTCGGGGGTCGCGCCGGTCATGTAGCCCAGGCCCCAGGCGGCCGGTATCAAGACCACCTTGTCCGGGCCGTACGCCTGGAGTGTCCGGGCCCGGTCCACGGTCTCCCTGGTGAGCAACCGGACGCCGTCGACCTCGCCGACCGTGCTCGCGTAGAGCCGGGCGAAGGCGTCCGCGGTGCCGATCGCGCTGACCGCGGGCACCTCGGCGGCGCGCAGTTCCGGGCTGTTGGGCGGCATCGGGTCGGCCATCACGTTCAGCGCGCGCATGGTGAAGGAGTTCGGGTCGCTGAAGGCGGCCAGCATCGTGGCGATGTGCGGCGGCAGGGTGTCCAGCGCCGGCGGCGGGACGGACAGGTCGGGCTCGATGAACTTGCCCACCCGCGGTTCCTGCTCCTTGGGCAGGCCGATCCACAGGTCCAATCCCAGCGGCTTGGCCACGTCCTCGGCCAGGATCGTGCCGACGGTGCGCCCGGTGGCGCGGCGGATGACCTCGCCGACCAGCCAGCCGTAGGTGACCCCGTGGTAGCCGTGCGCGGTGCCGGGCTCCCAGTTGGGCTGCTGCGCGGCGAGCTGCTCGACGATCGGGTCCCATTCGGCCAGCCAAGCGAGGGGGAACCGCTTCTCCGGCACGGCCAGCCCGGCCTGGTGGGAGAGCAGCCAGCGCACCGGGATGTCCTGCTTGCCCGCGGCGGCGAACTCCGGCCAGTACTGGGCCACCGGCGCGTCCAGGTCCAGCTCCCCGCGCTGGACCAGCAGGTGCGCGATGGTCGCGGTGACGCCCTTGCTGGTGGAGAAGACCAGCTGGATGGTGTCCTGGTCCCACGCGCGGCCGGTGTCGACGTCGGCCACGCCGCCCCACAGGTCGACGACCTTCTGTCCGCGCTGGTACACGGTGACCGCGGCGCCGACGTCGCCGCCGTCGGTGAAGTTGGTCAGGAAGGCATCGCGCACCGGCTCGAAACCTGGTGCCACCGTGCCGTGGATCTGGGTCACGCCCACCCCCGAAGCTGCTTGGTCGCATGTTGTCATGCACTCGCATCATATCGGGGCTGGGCGGTGCTCAACCTTCCTGTTTGCTGACAGTGGACAAGGCCCGGTCGAGTTCCCAGAACGCCCGCAGGGACCGGAGCAGGCCGTCCTCGCCGACCCGGTAGACGAACACGCCGTCGGTGTCGATGCGGGTGCCATCAGCGGCGATGGCCGAGATGGTGCCCACGTTGGCCACCTCGTCCCCGCTGGCGAAGGAGTCGGTGATGGCGAACTCCATCCGGGCCATCTGCCCGATGGTGAGGTCCCAGAACGCGCCGATGGCCGCCCGGCCGTGGTGGCCCTTGCCGGTCTGGTCGAAGATCGACGGCCCGACCGGGTCCTCCACCACGGCGTCCTCGGCCCACAGCGCGAGCCAGCCCTCCTTGTCCCCGGCGGCGACCGCGGTCATCGAGCGGATCGAGGCCGCCCGCGCCGGGTGCTCGCCGTCGGGGGCGGTCCAGGTGACCGTCATCCAGCGCTCCTCACAGTTTGGCGATGATCGTCTCGGCGAACTTGCGCATCGAGTCCTGTTTGGCCGACAGCGGCCCGTCGAAGGGCACCCCGTCCATGATCCAGGGCATGGTGATCGCGTCGGTGACGCCGATCGCGGCCTGTTCCCGGTAGCCCTCCAGGCCGAACCGGTCAACGCAGACCGCCTGGATCTCGAAGGGTTCCTCGGCGCGGCCGTAACCGGCGCGCAGTTCGGCCAGCCGGGCGATGGTGGTTTTGAGGTCCGCGAAGCTCATCATCGCCGAGGTCCAGCCGTCGCCGACCCGTGCGGCCCGCCGCAGTCCTGGTCCGCTGTGGCCGCCGACGTAGATGGGCACCGGCTTGGTCGGCGCCGGACTCATCCGCAGTTTGCCGAACCGGTAGTGCTCGCCGTGGTACTCGACCATGCCGCCGCGCAGGATCAGCTTGAGCACCTCGATCGCCTCGTCCCCGCGCGGACCTCTGTCCACATAGGACGTTCCGCACCACTCGAACTCTTCCGGTGACCAGCCGAGTCCGACGCCGAGCCCGAACCGGTTGCCGGTGAGCACCGCCGCCGAGCCGACCTGCCGGGCCAGCAGCACCGGGTTGCGCGAACCGAGTTTGAGCACCTGGGTGTAGAAGCCGATCCGGGAGGTGACCGCGCCCATCGCGGCGGCGGCCACCATCGGGTCGGCCCACGGCGTGTCCTCGGTCCAGAACCGGTTGCCGTCGGGGGTGTAGGGGTAGTCGGCGGAGACCTGTTCGGAGAAGAACAGCGAGTCCGGCAGCGCGATACTGGCGAACCCGCATTCCTCGGCGGTGCGCGCGAGTTCGGGCAACTGCTCGATCGGACTCATCGCCACCGCGCAGGTGAACTTCACCGCGTCGCTCCCTTGATCGCGTTGGCCAGGAACAGGTCCAGACAGCGTTCCGCGTTGGCGGTGATGGTCAGCGAGGGGTTGGCCAGGCAGGTGGAGCCGGGCAGCAGGGCGCCGTCCACGCAGTACAGGCCGGGATATCCCTTGAGCTGCCCGGTGAACTCGGTGGCCTGGCCCATCACCAGTCCGCCGAGCGGGTGATAGGTGTTGCGGGCGCCCAATCCGTGCGCGGTGCCGCGGTCGTAGTTGGGCAATCCGTTGAACAGGAAGCCCTTCTTGCCCTCGGTCTCCCACCAGAACCGGGTGGCCAGGTCGCGACCGGCCTTCTCGCCCAGGGTTTCCATCACACCGTAGGGCCAGTACACCTTGCCGCCGCCGGTGGCCGGGTCGTAGCGCACCTCGCCGCGTTCCGGGGTGACCGAGGTGATCAGGTGCGTGGTGGAGGCGACGTTGAGGATGTTGGGCACGGGCGCGGCTTCCCAGGCCATCGAGGTCGGCGCGAACGGGTTCTTGTCGTCGAAGAACTTGACGTTGCCCGGCCCGCCCTGGTCGAAGCCGACGTCCTTGCGCAGGGTCATCCGCAGCACCAGGAAGTCGCCGTTGTTGCCCCAGCCCTTGCCGATCTGCTCGTTGAGTTTGGGCAGCCAGCCCTTGGCCTTGGCGGTGACGATCAACCCGGAGGAGTACACCGATCCGGCGGCCAGGAACAGGTAGTCGGCGTCCATCTTCTTGGTGGACAACACATCGCCGTTGTCGTTGGTCAGTTTGACCACGACCTCGTAGCGGCCGGCGACCTCGCGGATCTCGGTGACCTCGTGCTGGGCCAGGATGGTCACGTTGCCGGTGGCGGTGGCGCGGGCCAGGTAGGTGCGGTCCACGCTGTTCTTCGCCCCGGAGTTGCTGCCGAAGGGGCCTTCGCCGATGCTGTGGCAGGCGATGCGTTTTCCTTGCAGTTCCTCGCGAATGGCGTTCCAGTCCACCGCGAACGGGATCGGCACCGGCTCCTTGCCGAACTCGGCCAGGTACTCCAGCCAGGCCCGCGCGCCCCGGTACTGCGGATGCGCCTGCACATCCGGTGGGATGAAGCCGACCTTGAGGTTCTCCCTGGCGCGTGGCCAGTAGGTGCCGTCCATCTCGTCGAAGGGCAGCTGACTCGGATAGACCTTGTCCCATTCGGATCGGCGTGGCTGCGGCATGTACAGGCCGATCACCAGGGAACCGCCGCCGACGCCGGAACCGCTGAGCACCCGGATGCCCTCGCCCTCGTGGGTGGCGATCAGCCCGGCCTTGCGCTCGATCTTCTTGTTGATGTCCAGGCCCAGGGGTGGCCGGTCGTGGAACCAGGCGCACCGCCAGTCCGGGTTCTTGATGGTGCAGAAGGTGTCCCCGCTGGGGCTGACCTCCCAGCGGCGGCCGCGTTCGAGCACCGTGGTGCGCACCCCGGCCTGACCGAGTCGCAGCGCGGCGACCGCCCCGCTGAACCCGCTGCCGACCACGATGGCGGTTTTCCCGGCCAGCGCGGGCACTTCGCCGTAGGCGGCCAGCGCGCCGAAGCGGCCGAGCGCCCCGGAGGCGACCGCGGCTCCGGCGCCTGCCGCAGCCACCTTGAACAGGGTCCGTCGTCGTACGGGTGTGCTCATTGTCAGCCTCCCGGTCTGTCCGCGCCCACCACCCACAGTGCGAAGAACTGCGATCCACCGCCGTAGGCGTGCCCCACCGCGGTGCGCGCCCCGTCGACCTGATGTGCGCCCGCGCGGCCCTGCACCTGCCGGGCGGCCTCGGCGAAGCGCAGCAACCCTGATGCGCCAATGGGATTGGTGGAAAGAACACCACCGGAGGGGTTCACTGGCAGGCGACCGGTCAGTTCGGTCTCGCCCGCTTCGGTGAGCTTCCAGCCCTGACCGGCCTCGGCGAAACCGAGGTTTTCCAGCCACATCGGCTCGAACCAGGAGAACGGCACGTAGATCTCGGCCACGTCGATCTGGCGCAGCGGATCGGTGATCCCGGCCTGCCGCCACAACGCGGCCGCGGCTTCCTGTCCGGCGCGTGGGTTGACCTGGTCCCGCCCGGCGAAGCTGGTCGGTTCGGTGCGCATCGCGGTGGCGTGCACCCAGGCGACATTTCCGGGTGTGGAGCGCGCCGCGGTCTCGTCGCCGAGGACGATCGCGGCGGCCCCGTCGGAGGAGGGGCAGGTCTCGTCGTAGCGGATCGGGTCCCACAGCATCGGCGAGGCCTGCACCGATTCCAGGGTGATGTCCGGTTGCCGCAGGTGCGCGTGCGGGTTCAGCGCGCCGTTGCGGCGGTCCTTGACCGCGACCAGCGCGCCGATGTGCTCGGGCGCTCCCGCGCGCCGGATGTAGGCGCGCACGTGGGGGGCGAAGTAGCCGCCCGCGCCGGCGTGCACCGGCATCACGAACGGGGTGGGCACGGACAGCGCCCACATCGCGTTGGACTCGGACTGCTTCTCGAAGGCCACGGCGAGCACCCGGCGGTGGATCCCGGCCTGCACCAGGCTGGCCGCGACCACCGCGGTGGAGCCGCCGACCGAACCGGCGGTGTGCACCCGCAGCAACGGTTTCCCGGTGGCGCCCAGGGCGTCGGCCAGGTGCAGTTCGGGCATCATGACGCCCTCGAACAGGTCTGGCGCCTTGCCGAGCACGATCGCGTCGATGTCGGCGAGTTCGACCCCGGCGTCGGCCAGGGCCCGGTCCACGGCCTCGCGGCAGAGTCCGGCCATGGAGACGTCCAGGCGTTTGGCCGCGTGGTGGGTCTGGCCGGTGCCGAGCACGGCCGCGAGCCGGGCCATCAGTCCTCGCCCCCCATGACGCACACCAGGTTTTGTTGCAGGCACGGGCCACTGGTGGCGTGTGCCAGCACCCGGTCCGCCGTACCGGCGTGGATATGCCGTGCCGCCAAACCGATCCGGGCCAGTCCGGCGGCGAACATCGGGTTGCCCGCGAGCACGCCGCCGGAGGGGTTGATCCGGGTCTGGTCGAGTCCGAGTTGCTGGCGGAGCAGGATTTCCTGGTGGGTGAACGGCGCGTGCAGCTCGGCCACCTGCACTCCGTCGCTGCCCGCCGCCTGGGCCGCGGCGACCGCGGAGGGGACGGCGGTGAGGTCGCGGGCGCCGAGCTGGCCGCTGTCGATCCGGTGTTCCAGGCCGGTGATCCACGCCGGTCGCGGGCACAGTTCGCGGGCCCGGTCCCCGGCCGCCAGGACCACCACCGCGGCGCCGTCGCTGATCGGCGCGCAGTCGTGCGCGCGCAACGGATCCGCGAGGTAGGGCTGGTCCAGGAGTTCCTCAATCGTTGGCGTGCCGCTGAGTTGCGCCTCGGGGTTGTCTCGCGCGTCGGCGCGGGAGCGGGCGGCGACCTCGGCCATCGCGCGTTCGCTCCACCGGCCCTGGGCCATCCCGAGGCGGGCCTGCAACCCGGCGATGCTCACCGAGTCCGGCCACAGCGGGGTCATCAGGTACGGATCCAGTTGCAGGGCAAGCACCCGGCGCAGTTCACCGGCGGAGGACTTGCCGAACCCGTACACCAGTGCGACATCCACCTCACCGAGCTTGAGCCGCACCCAGGCTTCGTAGAGTGCCCAGGCCGCGTCCATCTCCACGTGTGATTCGCTGATCGGCGGGAACGCGCCGATCGCGTCCACCGCGGAGACGAAGGAGAACGCCCGCCCGGCCAGGTAGTCCGAGGACCCGGAACACCAGAAGCCGATGTCCTCTTTGGACAGTCCGGTGTCCGCGTAGACCTGGTGGAACAGCGGCACGAGCAGTTCGACCCCGTTGCCGGACGCCGAAGTCCGGCGCACGGCCGGGGACTGGGCGAATCCGACGACGGCGACCTCCGGCACGGCCGGCTCCTCTGCTGGTGGTGGGCTACAGGTGGCGGGCGAAGCTGTCGAACGGGGCGTCTGGTGCGCCGGTCGGGGTGAAGTGGTCGATGTTCTCCAGGGTGTGACCCCACTGCTCGCGGGGCCGCCACACCGCGCGCACCCGCAGGCCCATCCGGACCTGCTCGGGCGCGATGCCCAGCACCAGGTGCTGGAACGGGATGTCCGCGCCGTCCAGCAGCACCGACGCGGCCACGTACGGCGGCTTGATGCGCTGGCCCAGGAACGGCACGTTGACCACGCAGAAGCTGGTCACCGTGCCCTCCTCGGCCAGTTCGACCCACCCGGACAGCGGCACGCCGTCGGTGGGGCAGGCGCCGCGCGGCGGGATGTAGACCTGTGTGCACACCGAGCAGCGCTGGCCGGTCAGCCTGCCCTGCCCGACCCCGCGCAGGAACTCGCTTTCCGCCGCTGAAGCGCTGTGCCGGTAGCGAAGGTCGACCGGGCTCACCGTGCCGCGCACCGGTTCGGCGAAGGAGTGCACCGGCGGTTCCGGGGTGGGAATGTCGAGGAGTTCGAAGCAGGCCAGGTCGGTGATCGCGCCGACCGGTTCTGCCGCCCAGCGGGCGCGGACCCGCAGACCGATCGACATCGCGCCGGGCCCGGGTGCGTCCACCGCGTGCAGCAGGGCGGTGTCCGCGCCGTCCAGCCTGATCAACGCCCACCCGAACGGTCGCTCCAGTGGTTGTCCGGCAAGGGGTTCCGGCTGCCAGGTCCAGCTCAGCACGGTCCCGGCGCTGCCCACCTCGACCAGCTCGGTGAGTGGTTCGGCGGTCACCGGGTCGTATTCGGCCGGCGGCACGTGCACCCGTCCGTCCGCGCCTCGGACGCCCAGCACGCGGTGCTCGCGCAGGGCGGTCAGGAAGGCGCCGAGCGTCGGCCCGAGCGAGCGGGTGTAGGCGAACTGCACCCGAAGCTCAGCGCTGAGCGGCTCGTGGCTCACGGTCACAAAATGAGTGAAACACGTTCTCGTTTTTGCGGCAAGATGGTAGGCGTAGGCAGACCCCGGAAGGATGGTTGTGCGCTATGCGGCTTGGGTTGCAGCTCGGCTACTGGGGTGCGGGACCACCGGCAGACACCCTGGAACTCGTTACCGAGGCGGAGCGCGCCGGGTTCGACGCGGTCTTCGCCGCCGAGTCCTGGGGTTCGGACGCCTTCACCCCCCTGGCATGGTGGGGCTCGCGCACCGAACGGATCCGGCTGGGCACCTCGGTGGCCCAGCTCTCCGCGCGCAGCCCGGCCGCCTGCGCCATGCACGCCCTCACCCTGGACCACCTCTCCGGCGGCCGGGCCATCCTCGGCCTCGGCGTGTCCGGACCGCAGGTGGTGGAGGGCTGGTACGGGCAGCCCTTCCGCAAACCGCTTGCCCGCACCAGGGAGTACGTCTCGATCATCCGCCAGGTGCTCGCCCGCGAGGCCCCGGTGCGCAACGACGGGCCGCACTACCCGTTGCCCTACACCGGTTCCGGCGCCCTCGGCCTGGGCCGCCCGCTGAAGCCGATCACCCACCCACTGCGCGCCGACCTGCCGATCTGGCTCGGCGCGGAAGGCCCGGCGAACATCGCGCAGACCGCGGAGATCGCCGACGGCTGGCTGGCCATCTACTACACGCCGCGGCTGGCCGGGAGCTACCGCGAGTACCTGGAGGAAGGCTTCGCCCGGCCCGGCGCGCGGCGGTGTGCCGCGGACTTCGAGATCGCGGTGAGCGTGCCGGTGGTGGTCACCGAGGACCCGGCCGCCGAACTCGCCCGGCTCAAACCGACCTACGCGCTCTACCTCGGCGGCATGGGCGCGCCGTCGATGAACTTCCACGCCGACGTGTTCACCAGGATGGGATACGGCGCGGTGGTGGCCGAGGTGACGCGGCTGTTCGGGGCCGGTCGAAAGGAGGACGCCGCGCGGGCGGTGCCCGATGAGATGGTGTCCGAGGTGACCATCATCGGCGGGCCGGAGCAGGTGCGCGCGCAAGTGCGGCGATGGGCGGCGGCCGGGGTGAGCATGCTGGTGGTCGGCTGTGCGGACCGGGAGGCGGTGCGCGCGGTCGGCGCGGCCGTGGCGTCGAGCGAGAGCGGGGTGGCGGTATGAGACACCTTCTGTCAACCTCAGGCCGCCGACGGCGGGTGGAGGGCCTGTTGTCGGTTGCGAAGGTGAACGGTTTCGTCGTAGCGGACGCCTCGGGTGAGGCAGTGCCACAGAATTTCCAGCCAC
>NZ_JBQJIM010000058.1:0-18974 GCF_052078295.1 Crossiella sp. CA198 | reverse complement strand
TACTGAAGGAGGCCTCGTCGGGTCGGTTGTGTGTGGTAACTCAATCCAACCCGACGGGGCTCTTCACGTTCGAGGGAAGGTCAACTCCCGCGAGTTACGGACACAACTTCTGGCAACCCGCTTAGGGTGATGGGGTGCCGCTTGTGGAAGTCACTTACGCGCCGGAGATCGGCGAACCGGTGTTGCGGGAACTCGGCTCGGTGCTGCCGCACCTGGTGTCGCTGGCCGTGGTCTGCCCGGAGGAGCCCTATGACGGAGATCTGCAACCGGGGGATGTGGACATCCGGTTCCGGCCGTTCGGCCCGCTGGACCGCGGTGGGCTGCCGGTGGTGATCGAGGTGCGGTCCAAGTGGTTCGAGAGCCGGGCCGCCGACCGTCAGGACCGGGTGGACCGGCTACACGCCGACCTCGCCGCCGCCACCGGGCTGGCGGACTTCGGTGTCTACCTCTCCTTGCCAGTGGCGGCCTGGGCGCAGGGTGACTGAGTCGCACGGATTGTAACGAAGTGGTCACAGGCTCTCGGATGGTCGATCCGGGGGCGAACCGCGGCCGAACAAGAGGCGTTCGGTGTCCGGAGTCCACTCTGGACACACCGCGTGGATGAAGCCCTTGCCAGGGCAGGCATCCGAGACCACAGGAGTCAGCCAGTCATGAACCGCGGCATCCGCCACACCGCCATCGCCCTGGGCGTCGCCTCCCTGGCCCTGTCCGCCGCCGCCTGCGGCTCCGGTGACCAGGCGGCCAGTTCCGGCACCACCTCGGCCGCGGCCACCTCCAGCGCCGCCCCCACCTCCAGCGCGATGGCCGATCCCGCCCGTGACCTGGTCGGCTCCGGTTGCGCCGGTTACGCCCAGCAGGTCCCGCAGGGCCCGGGTTCCGTGGCCGGGATGTCGGCCGACCCGGTCGCGGTGGCCGCCAGCAACAACCCGCTGCTCAAGACCCTGGTCGCGGCGGTGTCGGGCAAGCTGAACCCGAAGGTCAACCTGGTCTCGACGTTGAACGGCAGTGAGTTCACCGTGTTCGCCCCGGTCGACTCCGCTTTCGCCAAGATCGACGCCGCGACCATCGAGAAGCTCAAGACCGATGACGCGCTGCTGACCAAGATCCTGACCTACCACGTGGTGCCGGGCCAGATCGCGCCGGACAAGATCGCGGGCGACCAGAAGACGGTGCAGACCGGCACGGTCAAGGTCACCGGCTCCGGGAACGCGCTGAAGGTCAATGACGCCAACGTGATCTGCGGTGGCGTGCACACCGCGAACGCGACCGTGTACCTGATCGACTCGGTGCTGCTGCCCAAGTAGGTCTCAGCTGTCAACGCGACCGGCCGTCGGAGTCCATTGTGGACACCGGCGGCCGGTCGCGTCACCTGGTTGGCAGGGACAGGTCCGCGCCGGGCTGCAGGATCGAACTGGTCCAGCTCCCGGCGCTGTGGTAGGCCATGCAGATCACGTTGCGGTAGCCCTCGTTCCAGGACACCTCGTTCGGCGCCAGGTAGCCGATCTGGTCGGATTCGGTCAGGGCGGCCAGGTTCACGTTCCGCTGGGCGATGGCGGGGCAGTTGGCCTTCGTGCCCGCGAGGAATCCGTTCCAGCCCGGCCACGGCCCGGAGCCCCCGCTGTAGGCGCCGAACGCCTGGGCGTCGTGTGGTTCGGTGCAGCTGGTCAGCCGGACGGAAACCGTTTCGGTCGAGAGTGACGGCCGGATGAGGCAGTCGCCCGGTTTGAGCGTGCAGGCGTTGGCGTGACCGGCTGGTGGGGTCACGCAGCCGTCGGCGGTGCTGGTCACGTGGATGATGCCCGCGGTCCAGACCCCGCCCCAGACCAGGGAGAACAGCAGCCCCAGTAGCGCCATCGCCAGTGCGATGGTCTTGCTCGCCGCGACCATGCCGACGAGGCCCGCCGCCGCGCCTGCCGCGCCGGTCGCAGCCGTCACGCCGGTGCCGAATCCGGCGACCGGCCCCGGTACACCCGCGGGCATACCGGGTGGCCCGGCGATGGGCGCCGAGAGGTCCGCCGGGTGGGTCCCGGCGGGGCTGCTGGGAAACGGCGCGGGAGCTGGATTTGGTTGGGGTGGCGTGGGTTGGTTGAACTGGACGGGGGTCGCGGGGCGGCCGGAGTGCGTGGTGCCTGGTGCGGGGATCGGTGGTGCGGCGGGGTTTGTTGAGCCCGGCGCGGCGATCGATGGTCCGCCGGGGTGCGTCGAGCCCGGTGTGGACCCCGGCGAGCCACCGGGTTGATGCGCGGTCGGTGGCTGGGTTTCTGGGTGGGGTGGACTGAAGGCAGTGCTCCCGGACTGGTCGCCGGTGCTGTTGCCCAGTCTGGCCAGCCGGGTGAGCACGATGATCGCGAAGGTGAGTGCGATCGGGACGAACACCGGCAGGAATCCGCACAGCCCGAACACCAGCGCGCCGATCGCCATCCGGCTGGTCCGGCGGTCCAGATAACCCTGGTAGAAGTGCACGCCGTCGTGGATGGCGCCTGCCATGACCACGTTCTGGCTGTTGGTCGCCTGGTTGTGGACGTTCCGGTGCACGGCATCCCCCTCGCCGGCGGGCCCCACTCCCGCGCCTGCGGTGATGCTAGGGACGGGGTGCGGCTGCGGACACCGCGTACCAGGGAGACGCCGGGAACCCAGTGGGCGGCAGTGCGCGGTCGATCACGCTGGTGAATACCGGGCACAGACATCCAATGAATCGACTGGCCGTTGTGGCTGCTGACTGCCTGGAGGTAACTTTCGGGCAGCTTTGGTCGGATGTATGGACGTTCCGTCGGTGCTCAACGAGGAGAACCCGATGATGCGGAGATCGTGCTGCCTGCTGCTCGCCCTGTTACTGGGTCTGAGCCTGACCGGGGTGGCGGGGGCGGAGGAACAACAGCGGCCGGTGCGGGGTGTGCCCGGTGTGGTGGGGCTGAGCCCGGATCCGGAACTCGCCGCCTGGCAACGGCTGCAGTTCGGCATGTTCATCCACTGGGGGGTGTACTCCGAACTCGGCGGGGTCTGGCGCGGGCAGCCGGTGACCAGCGGCTACAGCGAGCAGATCCAGATGTGGGCCAACATCTCCGAGGCCGAGTACCGGGAGGTGGCCGCCCGGTTCCAGCCGGCGAGGTTCGACCCGGCGGCGATCTGTTCGCTGGCCAAGCAGGCGGGCATGAAGTACGTGGTGATCACCAGCAAGCACCACGACGGCTTCGCCATGTTCGGCACCGCCACCACCGGCTACAACGTGGTCGACGCGACGCCCTATAAGAAGGACCCGCTCAAGCTGCTCGGCGATGCCTGCCGGGCCCAGGGACTCGGGTTCGGGGTGTACTTCTCGCTGGTCGACTGGCATCAGGGGCACAGCTTCGACGGCGGGAACAACAACCCGATCCCGGCCTCGATGGAGCCGGTGATCGAGGCCCAGTTGCGGGAGCTGATGACCAGCTACGGCGAGATCGCCGAGGTCTGGTTCGACATGTCCGCACCGACGGTGCGGCAGAGTCAGCGGTTCGCCGGGATCGTGCGGGAACTGCGGCCGCGGGCGGTGATCAACAGCCGGATCTGGCACAACACCGGGGACTTCCGCACGCTCGGGGACAACGAGATCCCGACCGTGCCACTGGATGGCACCTGGCAGACGCCTGCCTCGATCTACCACGAGACCTGGGGTTACCGGAGCTGGCAGAAGCGGGAGGACCTGCCGGGCAAGATCCGCGATCTGGTGGTCGGGCTGACCAGTGTGCGGGCCAGGGGTGGGAACTACCTGCTCAACATCGGTCCGCGCGGGGACGGGTCGGTGGTGGAGTTCGAGGCGGAGGTGTTGCGCGGCATCGGGTCCTGGCTGGGCAGGCACCCGGGGGCGGTGCTGGGCGCGTCGGTGACCCGGTTCGGCGGGCAGCCGTGGGGCGAGGTCACCGCCAAGGGGAACGATCTGTTCCTGCATGTCACGCGGTGGCCCACTACCGGTGAGCTGCGGTTGCCCGGTCTGGCCACCCGGGTGCGCCGGGTCAGCGAGGACGGCGCGGGCCGGCTGGACTGGCGGCAGGACGGCGAGGACCTGGTGGTGCGGTTGCCCGCCACGCCACGGGATCCGGTGCTGCCGGTGCTGAAGGTGGAGCTGGCTGGGGAGTTGCGGATCATCCCGGCGAACGCGGTGACCGCGGGCCGGGACGGCGCGTGGGTGCTGGGCGAGGGTGATTTCGAGCGCGGCAACAGCTATGCGGACCAGGGCAGTTACCCCAGCACCCGGCAGACAAGCGTGCGGCAGACCGCCTACCTCAGTGGCGAGCGGTCCGGCGCGGTGTCGGTGACCTTGCGCGGAACCGCCGAACCGGACACCCGGTACCGGGTCAGCGTGGGGGAGCAGAGCCGGGTGCTGACCGGGGCCCAGCTGCTCGGCGGCGCGATCGGCCCGTTCACCGTGCGGTCACGCCAGGTCACGCCGGTGACCATTGCCAGGGCCGAACCCGCGCACCAGGGTCAGGAGCTGGGGGCGCGGTTGAGCGGATTGGTCGCGCCTACCGACCGGGTGGTTGGTTGGGCCGCACCGCCCGCGCAGGTGGAGATCGGCAGCCGGATCGAGATTCCGGTGCTGGTGACCAACCTGCGGTCCCGGGAGGTCAGTGGTGCGGTGGCGCTGCGGGTGCCCGCGGGCTGGACGGTGGGCGCGGCGGTGCCCTTCGCCGGGCTGGCGCCGGGGCAGACCCGGACCGTGCTGGTGCCGGTGACCGTGCCCGCGGACGCCACACCCGCAATAGAAGAGGTGCGGGCGGTGGTGACCGGGGTGGCCAGGGAGCTGGAGCTGGCCAGTCCGGTGCGGGTGGTGCTGCCGAATCAGGCCAGGGGCAAGGCCGCCAGACAGGTCAGTCTGGGCTGGGGCGGGGTGCCGGAGCGGGCGGTGGACGGCAATACCGGCGGCGACTTCAGCCGGGACAACTCCACCTCGCACACCGCCGAACCCGCCAATCAGGCGTGGTGGCAGGTGGACCTCGGCCGGCCGGTGGGGATCGAGACCATCGAGATCTGGAACCGCACTGATTGCTGTGCGCGGCGGCTCTCCGACTACTGGGTGTTGGTCTCGGCCGCGCCGATCACCGCGGATTCGCTGCGCGATGCCCTCGCCACACCGGGGGTTTTCACGGTGCACCAGCCCGGGATGGCCGGGCGGCCTAGCGCAATCGGCCTGGCGGGCCGGGCCGGACAGCACGTGCGGGTGCAGCTGGCTTCGGCCACCGATCCGTTGTCGCTGGCCGAAGTGGTGGTGCGGGGACGCTGAACCGGCCCGGACCTCGGCCGCCGGGACGGGAACCCGTTGCGGCGGCCGAGCTGTCTCCGTGGTCAGGCTCCGCCGCGGCGTAGTCCTCCCGGAGGACAGCCGGGCCGCTCGCTGGGAGGACACCTGCCTGGTGGGCGCACCGGAGGGTGTTCGCCGTGTGGTTCCGCGGGTCCATAGCCGCTCCCGGAGTCTCGACGGGAAATCGCCTCGAACCTACCCACGAAGTCCGGCGGGCAACCGTTGAATCGAGAGGCTCGATGTCATGGCACTACCCCGGGATTTAGTCGGATCGGAGTACGCCATGCTTCGTCTACACGTGTTGACGGCGCTGCTCTCGGGCTGGATGACAAGAAATGTAGTTCTCCGTATAACAATGGCCGTCATCTGCCAAACTTGAGATTGATTTGATGGTGACTCCCGGTAATCGCCAATTGCCTACGGTGACAGTTTCGCCTGAATGGGGTGGTTGCGGGTGTCAGTGTGCGGCCACCGCACCGCATTTCCGCCGGTCAGCGCGGGGGTCCGCACGGTCCGAACCTGTAGGTGCGGAGGACCACAGTCTTAAGACAGGCTGTTAGTCTCGCGTTGACAGGTCTTGGGGCATACCCAGACGATCAATTCCGTTGAGGAACCCAACTGGGTGAACGTGCCTTGGGGGGGCTCGATCACAATCTCTAAACGGGAGGACTGGTCATCCGATGAGTGTGGACGTGGCAGCGGCGGCAATGCATGATTCGGTTAGCGCGGTACGGAAGGTGGATGACGCACAGGAACTGGTTCGATCTCTCTTCGACCAGTCGGGCATCTGTGTGGCGACACTGGATTCGTCACTGCGAGTGACTGAGGCAAATTCGAGGCTTCTTAGGCTCTTCGGCAGGTCTGCTGCCGATGCCTGTGGGCGAACGTTCGTGGAGCTGCTTCACCCCAGCGTGCGGGACAGTGTCACGCAGGGACTGGGCCGGCTTCTTGACGGACAGAAGGGGCGTTTTTCCAGCCAAATCGCTGGTCTGCGCAGTGGTGAGCCGGACTTCAGCGGTGAGCTGACCGGGGTGGCGGTGGTCGGCGAGGCCGGCAAGGTGCAGCGCATCATGGTCATCGTGCGGCCGGAGCAGACCGACCGCACCGGTCACATGCTGTCATCGGGGCGCAAGCTCCTGACCGACATGGACGCCCGGATTCTGGAGGGTGTCGCGGCCGGTGTTTCCACCGTGCAGCTGGCTTCGATGCTGCACCTGAGCCGCGGCGGAGTTGAATACCACGTTACGACGCTGTTGCGCCGGTTGAAGGCGAAGAACCGTCCGGCGCTGGTTTCGAAAGCGTATTCAATGGGACTCTTCGGCGTCGGCTCGTGGCCGCCCCGGGTGCTCCCCGCCTATGTCAAGTAAAACTCAAGTCACTCCGAGTGTGCGTGACATTAACAGCTCTGCGTAGTTCAGCAATGAATGCGTACGGCGATGACACACGGCGGGCAGCCGGGAACGTCGTCGTCATGGTGGGGTCTGAGGAAGGGAACTACGCCCGTGGCGATAGCCGACACCGAGACAACGCAGTGGATTAGGCGCTTCCATCCCTCGGCGGCGAGCGCCACCAGGCTGGTGTGCTTGCCGCACGCCGGCGGATCGGCCAGCTTCTACTACCCGGTTTCGCGAAACCTCGCGCCGGCGGTGGATGTGGTCGCGATTCAGTACCCCGGCAGGCAGGATCGGCTCCGTGATCCGGGAATCGCCGATATCGAGAAGCTCGCCGAGCACATCGCGGCCGAACTGGCCGCACTCACCCCGAAGCCGACCGTGCTGTTCGGGCACAGCATGGGCGCCACTATCGGCTTCGAACTCGCCTGGCGGCTGGAGCAGAACGGCGGGCGACCCCCGCTCGAACTGATCGCCTCCGGGCGCCGGGCGCCGTCCTCGGTTCGCGAGGAGAGCACCCACCGGCGCGGAGACGACGCGATCATCGCCGAGATGGCCACCCTGAACGGCACTGACGGCGCGGTGCTCGCCGATGAGGAGATCCTCCGGATGAGCCTGCCCGCGCTGCGCAACGACTATCGCGCCATCGAGACCTACCGGGCACAACCCGGGCGCAGGGTGAGCTGTCCGATCACAGTGCTCACCGGGGACAACGACCCCAAGACGACGATCGCCGAGGCCGAGGCCTGGCGCGGGCACACCGACGGCGAATGCCGGATCCAGGTGTATCCGGGCGGGCACTTCTTCCTCACCGAGCACCAGGCCGCGGTGCAGGCGGAGATCAGCCGGGCACTGGGCGCCAGCCGCAGCACGGTCTGACTCCGGCAGGGTCCGACCGCGGCGGAATGTCGCCACGGAGCCCGGCTCCGCATCCTTCAGTGGTTTTCCTAGTGACGCAGGTCGCACAGTTAAGGCAGCCCAGAGGAGGAAACGAGATGAGCACCCGAATCTTCTTGTCCGGTGGACCGGCCGAACTGTCCCTCATCGAACCGGTCCGGAATGTGGACCGGCTCGATCAGAAAATCAAGGTCGCCTTTGGCGCCGGCTACGAGCACTTCGCCTATCACGGGCAGAACCAGAGCGTGGGCGAGGAGAACCTCCCCGTTTACAACTGGTGCGGACGGACGAAGATCGCCGAGTGATCCTCGCGCTTCCCCTGGCCGGTACGACCTCCCGTCGTACCGGCCTTTTCGTGCGCCCAGGTGCTGGGCTGGTCCGGACGTGGAAACGCGCCGGCCGCGGGATCGCGGACCGGCGCGTGGCCGTCTGAGTAGCGCCTACCAGCCGCCCGCGGGCAGCAGTTCCTCGATCTGGTTGGTGCGGGTGACCTCGCGCAGGTCCGACTCCACCATCATGTTCATCAGCTCGGTGAAGTCCACGTTCGGCGTCCAGCCCAGCTCCAGCTTGGCCCGGCTCGCGTCCGCGCACAGCGTCTCGACCTCGGCCGGGCGCACCAGCTCCGGGTCGATCACCACGTAATCGCGCCAGTCCAGGTCGACTGCCTCGAAGGCGATCCGCACGGCATCGCGCACCGAGTGCATCCGGCCGGTGCCGATGACGTAGTCGGTGGGCTCCTCCTGTTGCAGCATCAGGTGCATGGCCCGCACGTAGTCCCCGGCGAAGCCCCAGTCGCGCACCGCGTCCAGGTTGCCAAGGCGCAGTTCCTTCTGCAGGCCCAGCTTGATCTGGGCGACCGCGAGGGAGATCTTGCGGGTCACGAACTCGGCGCCGCGGCGCGGGGACTCGTGGTTGAACAGGATGCCGGAGACCCCGTACATGCCGAAGGACTCGCGGTAGTTCTTGGTGATGAAGTGGCCGTAGGTCTTGGCCACGCCGTACGGGCTGCGCGGGTGGAAGATGGTGGTCTCCCGCTGCGGGGTCTCGGCCACCATGCCGAACATCTCCGAGGAGGATGCCTGGTAGAAGCGGATCGTGTCGTTGCCGCCGGCCCGTGACTTGTCCAGGCCGCAGACCAGCCGGATGGCCTCCAGCATGCGCAGCACGCCCATGCCGTTGACCTCGGTGGTCAGTTCCGCCTGCTGCCAGGACAGCGGCACGAAGGAGATCGCGCCCAGGTTGTAGACCTCGTCCGGCTGGACCATGTCCACCGCCGAGATCAGGCTGCCCTGATCCAGCAGGTCTCCGTCCACAAAGGACAGATCCTTGACCAGCCTGCTCACCCGCGACTTGCGTGGGTTGGCCTGCCCGCGGATGAGCCCCCAGACCTGGTACCCCTGCTCGAGGAGGTGTTCGGCCAGGTAGGAGCCATCCTGTCCCGTGATTCCAGTGATCAGCGCTCGCCTACGCACATGGTCTCCTTGATGCCGGTGCAAGTGCGGTGTCGCGAGTGGACCAACTACAGGATGACTCACCCGCTCTTCGCCTCAGTGAAACCGCCTCAGCACAAGGAAACGTCTAGATGATGGGGTGTTGTCGATCTTGAACGGGCAGTTCCCACGGGGCGACGCACGGCCCGGTGTCGGGTTGTCACCGGGCCGTGCGTCGCGGGGAAGATGGTCCTGGGGATGGCGAGAACTGGCCAGTAACTCAGTTCTGGAGTGGGTTACACGGGGATGGCGACCGTGAAACGACCAGTCACCAGGATCAAGTGAAGCTCAAATTTTGTGGAGAACCCCAGGAACCCCTTCAACATACTTGATATGGGGCTTTTCTGGCCGTGAGCGGTGATGGAGAGTGCGAACTCCAAACCGTAGTAAGGGCAGCGGGTTCAAGGGATGCGGATGTGTCGGCCGCTGGTCACGAATTGTGGCTGGAGCTGGGTGGGGCTTGCCTTCTGTCGGTTGGAGAACCCGGATAGGGGTCGTCATGAGCCTTGTCCACCTCGTCGTCGGGGACGAGTCAGCACGTGACACATCGGTGGTCGGTGTGCTGGATGAGCTGGTCGAGGGGTTGGGTGAGGGTCAGTCCCAGATCGTGGGTGTCAGCGGTCCGGTAGGTTCGGGCCGGTCGTTCGTGTTGCGGCACACCGTGTCGCGGGCGCAGTCGCTGGGCCTTGGCGTGTCCTTCGCGCCGTGCGCCCCCTCCGAATCGGCCATTCCGTATTCGGTGGTGACCCGGCTGCTCTCCGATCTGCTCCCCCCGGGACGGATCGCGGACCTGGCGGTCTCCTGCGAGCAGGCGCCCAATCCGACCGACCTCAACGCGTTGCTGTGCCGGGAGTTCACCGCGCTGGCGGCCCGGCGGCCGCTGCTGATCGCCGTGGACGACCTGCACTGGGCCGATCGCTGGTCGTTGCGCTGGTTCGCCGAGATGGCCCAGCAGGTGCGCGAGCACCCGATCATGTTGCTGGGCTCCGCGCACGGCCCGCTGGTGCGGGTGGTGGGCGCGGACTGCTCGGCCACCCCCGCCGGCGTGCCCACCCAGCTGCGGTTGCGCGCGCTGGCCGTGCCGGAAGCCCAGGAGCTGCTGGCGGAGCTGACCGGCAGGCCGGTGGAGGAAGAGGTGGCCAGGGCGGCCACCCAGGCCTCGATGGGCAGGCCCGCGGTGCTCGCCGCGGTGGCCCGGCACTTCAATTCCGCTGATCTGCCACTGATCCCGGCCAAGCTGACCGAGGTGTACGAGGTCGCGCGGGCGGACTGGACCGAGCGGGTGGCCAGGGTGGTGCGCACCCTGCCCGTGGAGGCGGCCGCGTTGCTGCGCACCATGGCCGCCGGTGGCGGACGGTTCGGCCTGGCCATGGTCACCGCGCTGGAACGGGCTGGCGAACTGGCCGCGCTCGGCGCGCTGAGCGAGGCCGGGCTGGTGGTCGGCAGCACCGCACCCCGGCTGGCCTGCCCCGGCTTCGCGGTGGACGCCTTCGCCGGCCGGGACGCCGCGGACCGGGCCGCCCTGAGCATGCGGGCGGCCGAACTGGGCCGTGTACTCGAAATGGGAGCGCTCACAGTCGCCGAGTTGCTCGGTGGCGTGCCGGTCGCCGGGCAGCAGTGGGCCGGCGAGGTCTTCGCCGCCGCGGCCGCCTGTCTGCTGCGCGAGGGCAAGCGGGACGCGGCGATCACCGCGTTGCGCCGGGCACTGCGCGAGCCGATGACCGATCCGGTGCGCTCCCGGCTGCTCATCCGGCTGGCCGGGCTGGAAGTGGTGGACCAGCCCGAGGCCAGTGACGGCAGGCTGCGCGAGATTCTGGTGCTGCACAACGGCGCCGGCTCCTGGGACTCGGTGGTCGAGGCCGCCGACCTGCTGCTCTCCCGCGGCGACGCGGAAACCACCCGGCGACTGGTCTCCGACGCCTACCGCGAATCCGCGCGCACCCGCACCGCCACCGAACTCTCCCCGCTGGGCGCACTGGGCTGGCTGGCCCAGGACGAGGCAGGCCCGGACCTGGAGACCCCGGCCACCGTGCTGCCCTCGCCCGCCCGCACCCCGGTGGACGCGGCCGAGGCGGCCGTGCTGGCCTGGCAGCTGGCCACCAGGGCCGAGGACCGGCCGCGGGTGCTGGAACTGGCCCGGCTGGTGCTGGCCGAGGGCGACGGCGCGCCGCTGATGTGCCGCTTCGCCGCCGCGCGGGCGCTGCTGTGCGCGGACGCGGTGGCGGAATCCGCAGCCGGGTACGAGACCCTCGCGCACGACGCCCGCAGGCGGGGTGCGCGGGCGGCGGCGGCCCAGGCCATGCTCGGCCAGTCCGGCATCATCCTGCGCCGCGGCGACCCCGAACAGGCCCTCGCCGTGATCGAGGCGGCCAAACGCGAACTGCCGCTGACCTCCTGGCATCCGGCGCTGGCCTCCCGGGTGGCCTCGGCCGAGATCATGGCGCTGATCCGCAGCGGACGCCTCGACGAGGCGCGCAAACTGGCCGGGCGGCCGGACGCGCAGCTGGCCGACCGGGGCGTGGGCTGGAGCCTGCTGCTCTACGCCCGCGCCGAGGTCCGCCTGGTCGCCGGGCAGCCCGAGCGGGCACTGGTGCTCTTCGAGGAGTGCGGGCGGGTGCTGCTCAGCCGCGGCTGGCGCAACCCGGTGCTGCTGCCCTGGCGTTTCGGCGCCTCCCTGGCCCACCAGCTGCTCGGCGACACCGAGCGCGCGCTGGTGCTGCGAGCCGAGGAGCACGCGGTGCTGGAGCGGTGGGGCTGCGGGGAGGCGCTGGACATCCCGGAGGAGCGCTCACTGGCCGGATTCCGGGCCATCGGCGTGGAAATCCCCGACCTCCCGGACCAGCCGCCGCCGCGCCGGCCCGAGCCGGTGGCCGCCTCGGTGCCGATCGGGCTGCCGCTGGACCTGCTCGCCGCGCTGACCCCGGTGGAACGCGAGGTGGTCGGCCTGGTGGTCGGCGGCGCGGCCAACGGCGAGGCCGCGGCGCGACTCGGCGTGACCAGGCGAACGATCGAGCTGCGGCTGACCAAGGTCTACCGCAAGCTGGGTGTGCGTGGGCGGGACGAACTGCTCGCCAGGGTGGGACCGACCGCGGGCGGGTGCTGAATGACGTTGCGGGAGCGCGGCCCCGAACTCCGGCGGATGCGCGAGGCGGTGCGCGAGGTGGCCTCCGGGCGCGGCGCGCTGCTGCACATCGGCGGCCCGGCCGGCGCCGGGCGCACCGCACTGGCCAGGGCACTGGTCGAGCTGGCCGCGGCCGAGGGCGCGCTGGTGCTGCGGGCCAGCGGCGCGGAGTCCGAACGGGACCTGCCCATCGGCGTGGTCCGGCAGCTGGTCACCCCGCTGGTCTACGGCGGGATCGAGGCCGAGAACACCCCGCGCGGCATGCTGGCCGCGATCCTGGAAGGCGGTGGCCTGGACCAGACCAGCGAGTTCGGACCCGGCTCGCTGGGCTGTTTCGTGCACGGCCTGCACGCCACCCTCAAACGGCTCAGCGCCACCCAGACCGTGGTGGTCGTGATCGACGACCTGCACTGGGTGGACGAGGCCTCGCTGCGCGCGCTGGCCTTCCTGTCCTCCCGGCTGCACGGCGCCCGGCTGCTGATCGCGGTGACCACGCCGGACGCGGTGAGCGAACGTGCGCTGCTGATCCAGGAGATCCTGGACGTGACCGGCTACCGCCTGGAAGCGGCGGCCTTCACCTCCGGCACCACCGCGGCCCTGGTGGCGCAACGGTTCGGCCCAGACTGCGATCCGGCCTTCGCCGAGGTCTGCTACGAGGTCACCGGTGGTTCGCCCAAGGCGCTGCTGGCCTTGCTGGACCGGGCCGTGCACCAGCGGCTGCGCGGGCAGTTCACCGAGGTGCCCCGGGTGCGCGAACTGGCAGGGGCGTTGCGGCGGGAGCAGTTGCGGGCGTTGCTGCGCCGGGACCGGGTGGTCTCCGCCTTCGCCATCGCCACCGTGATCCTGGCCGAACAGGCCAACGAGGTGCTGCTGGCCCGGCTCAGCGAGCTGACCCCGGCCGAATGCCGCACCGCCAAGAGCGTGCTGCGCCGGGTCGGCGGCGCGCTGGATGAGATCGACGGCCGGGTGGTGCCCACCGCGGCGCTGACCAAGGTGGTCTCGGAGTTCATCGGCTCCGCGGAGAGTTCCCGGCTGCACCGCGCGGCAGCCGATCACCTGGCCGAATGCGGGGCCGGACCGGAGGAGGTCGCCGCCCAGCTGGTGCAGGTCGACGGCATGCACGACCGGCGCGGCCTGGACCTGCTCAAGGCCGCCGCGGTCTCCGCGCGCAGGCGCGGCGCCCCGGAGATCGCGGTGCGCTACTTCCGGCGCGCGCTGCTGGACTCCCCGCCCGAGGACGGCCGCCGGGCCGAACTGCTGGTCGAACTGGCCGCCACCGAACTCGACGCCTGGCCGGCCGCGGCCAAACAGCATCTGGTGCAGGCCGCCCGGCTGCTGCCGGATCACCGCAGCCGGGCCGAGGCGCTGTCCTGGATGCCGCTGCGGGTCTCCGGCTACGACCCGCAGCTGGCCGCGCTGCTCAAGGACGTCCGGGACAAGATCGGCCCGACCGACGGGCTCAGCGGGCACGACCTGGACGTGGCGCTGCGGCTGGAAGCCCGCTGGCGGCAGGCCGGCATGCCCGACCGCAAGCTGGTGGCCACCGCGGGGGAGCGGTTGCGCGAACTGGGTTTCGACGCCGGTCGCGCCTGCCCCGCCGAACAGGAACTGCGGGTGGTGCTGCTGGAGGCGGTCACGCTGACCGGGGAGGTGCCCAGCACCGAGGTGGCCAGGATGGCCCGGCAGATCGTGGCCAGGGTGCCGGCCAACTCGGTGCAGATCGGCTCCTTCATGCAGATCCTGCCCGCGGTGCTGCTGGCCGCCGACCAGGGCGATGCCGCCGCCTCCTGGCTGGACGCGGTGCTCGCGCACGCCCGCCAGCCCTCGCCTGCCGCCTTCCAGTCCCTGGTGCAGGCCCAGTGCAGCATGACCCTGCTCGGGCGAGGGCAGGTGGCCAGGGCCAAGGAGGCCGCGCTGCACGCGGTGGACCTGGTCGGCGGGGACACCCAGGAGATGATCGTCTCCTCCGCGGTGGCCCTGGGCGCGGTGGCCATGGTGACCCGCGATGTGGACCTGGCCCGGCGGGCACTGGAGATCACCGGCTCCGAGACCGACCTGCGGATGTACGCGCTGCGCCGCACCATGCGCGCCCTGCTGGCCGAAGCCGCCGGGGACCACGAGGCCGCGCTGGCCCAGATCCTCGACGGCGGCAACCTCCTGGATCGGGCGGGCTGGCGCAACCAGGCCGTGCTGCCCTGGCAGTGCATGGCCGCCGCCCTGCACCACCGGGTCGGCCAGCAGGCCGAGGCCGTCGCGCTGGCCGAGGAACACCAGCGCCGGGCCCTGGCCTGGGGATCGCCCAACGGCATCGCCCGCGGCAGCCACCTGCTCGGCATTCTCACCCCCGGCGCGCGCGGTCTCGAACACCTCCGCCAGGCCGTGGAACTGTTCCGGCAGGCCGGAAACAAGACCGAATTGGCCTGGACGCTGAAGCGGTTGGGAAAGCGCCTTCAGAAAACCTCGCCCGCCGAGGGGGAGCGGGTGCTGGCGCACGCCGGGCAGCTCGCCGAGCAGTTGATGGAGGGCCGCGGCGGGGCCGAGGAGGGCATGATGGCGAGTACCGGCCAGAGCGCCGTTTCCCTTGACAGCCCGTCGGTTCCGGCCCCGGCCACCCGGTTGACCCCCACCGAGGCCACCGTGGCCGAGCTGGCCGCGCGGGGTCTGGGCAACCACGAGATCGCCGGTCGGCTGGAGATCAGCAGGCGGGCCGTGGAGAAGCATTTGACCAGCTCATACCGCAAATTGGGCATCGAGCGCCGGGTCCAGCTGGCCGAGGCGCTGGGCGCGCCGGCCGCGGTCTCCGGCAGTCGATCAGTCTGACCCGCACCGCCCGGCCGACCTACCGGCCGGGCGGTTGCCTTGCGCGGCGCGCACTTTCTCCGGTCAGTACCACTACGCCAACACTGGTGAAGTCCCTACCTCGGTCCGGGTAACAACGCAGCTGATGCAGCCGCCAGCGTCCGGTTGGGGCTGTGCTGTGAGCGCTCTCTGAGCTGCCGGAACGCCGCCCGGATGCTCATTGAGCGGTGTTGTGCCGGTGCGGGCCCGCCGTCCTGACCGGAATCACCGCCGATGCCATTTCAACTGAATGGTTTTCTTGATTTCGAGCGTGGTGGAGGCCCCCACATGTGCGGAATTACCGGTTGGCTCGCGTTCAACCGTGACCTGAATCAGGACCGGGCGGTCCTGGACGCGATGACCGACACGATGTGGTGTCGCGGACCCGATGACGGTGGCGGGTGGGTGCGCGAGCACATCGCCCTCGGCCATCGCAGGCTGGCGATCATCGACCTGGCCGGCGGCGTGCAGCCGATGACCCTGGACACCCCCGAGGGTGAGATCGCGCTGACCTACAGCGGCGAGGTCTACAACTTCGCCGTGCTGCGCGAGGAATTACGCGCGCTCGGCCACGAGTTCGGCACCACCAGCGACACCGAGGTGGTGCTGCGCGGCTACCTGGAGTGGGGCGCCGACTTCGCCGAGAAGCTGCACGGCATGTACGCCTTCGCGATCTGGGACGGCCGGGTGGACAAGCTGGTCCTGATCCGCGACCGGCTGGGCATCAAACCGCTGTACTTCTACCCGACCGAGGACGGGGTGCTCTTCGGCTCCGAGCCCAGGGCGATCCTGGCGCACCCCGACGCCGAGGCGGTGCTCAACCTGGTGGGCCTGCGCGAGATGTTCGGCGCCTGCAAGACGCCGGGGCACGGCGTGTGGACCGGCATGCACGAGGTCCGGCCGGGCGGGCTGGTCGAGTTCGACCGCGATGGGCAGCGGGACCGGATCTACTGGCGGCTCACCCCGCGCGAGCACACCGCGGATCTGGCGACCACCATCGCCGAGATCCACGACCTGATCAGCGAGATCACCAGGGACCAGCTGGTCGCCGACGTGCCGCGGTGCGTGCTGCTCTCCGGCGGCCTGGACTCCAGCTCGCTGACCGCGGTGGCCGCGCGCGAACTGGCCGGGCAGGGCGAGCGGGCCCGCAGCTTCACCGTGGACTTCACCGGGCTGACCGAGAACTTCCAGCCCGAGGCCATGCGCGGCACCCCGGACGCGCCGTATGCCCAGGCGGTGGCCGAGCACGTCAACGCCGAGCACCAGGCCATCGTGCTGTCCCCGGACGCCATGCTCGACCCGGAGACCCGCTCCTCGGTGGTGGCCGCCCGCGGTTTCCCGATCGGCATCGCCGATGTGGACGTCTCGCTGTACCTGCTGTTCAAGGCGATCAAGGAACGTTCCACGGTGGCGCTCTCCGGTGAGGGCGCGGACGAGGTCTTCGCCGGCTACCCGTGGTTCCACGTGCCGTCCATCCGCGAGGCCGAGATCTTCCCGTGGATGGTGCCGCTGGTGGAGATGCTGGAGGAGGCCGAGGTCGACGAGGTCCTCAACGACGATCTCTCCGCGGCGCTGGACATGGAGACCTACATCCAGGACCAGTACCAGGTCGCGGTCGCCGAGGTGGACCGGCTCGACGGCGAGTCCGACGAGGAGCACGCCACCCGGGTGCTCAAGTACCTGCACCTGACCCGGTTCCTGCCGCTGCTGCTGGACCGCAAGGACCGGATCAGCATGGCGACCGGGCTGGAGGTGCGGGTGCCCTTCTGCGATCACCGCCTGGTCGAGTACGTCTACAACGTGCCGTGGGAGATGATGACCTTCGACGGCCGGGAGAAGAGCCTGCTGCGCGCGGCCACCGGCCCGCTGCTGCCCGCCAGCGTGGCCGAGCGGGTCAAGAGCCCGTACCCGGCCACCCAGGACCCGCGCTACGCCGCGGAGTTGCAGCGGATGGCCAAGGAGTTCCTCGCCGCCGACAACCACCCGGTGTTCTCGATCATGAACCGGAAGTGGATGGAGGAGACGGTGGCGCTGGATCCGGTGGGCATGCCGGAGGTGGTGCGGGAGAACCTGGACCGCGCCATCGACGTCGCCACCTGGCTCGACATCTACCGGCCGCGGCTTGATCTGAGCTGATCACCGGGCCCGTGCGGGGAACTCTGGGGAAGTCCCTACACCCGCACGTGTACCAACGGCAGTAGGGAAGCAGCCGATGGCGCGAGGAGCCGTTATGAGCAGTGGAACCGGGACCCCGGCACTCCGCAAGCCAGACCAGATCCTGCGCCATCGGCTGGCGCGCTCGGCCGGTGAGGTGGCGGGTACCGCCTCCTCTCCGGCCGATGTGCGTGACTGGGTGTTCGAGCGTGGACTGGTGCAGACCCACGAGGCCGAGCTGATCGCCTTCGACGAGCTGGACCGCTGGGCCTTCAACCCCGACACCGGCGACCTGGGGCACGACACCGGCCGGTTCTTCAGCGTGTGCGGACTGAAGGTGGAGACCAACTCCGGCCCGATCCCGACCTGGACCCAGCCGATCATCAACCAGCCCGAGATCGGCATCCTGGGCATCCTGGTCAAGGAGATCGACGGGGTGCTGCACTGCCTGATGCAGGCCAAGGCCGAGCCGGGCAACGTCAACGGCGTGCAGCTGTCCCCGACCGTGCAGGCCACCAGGAGCAACTACACCAAGGCACACGGCGGCGCGTCCGTGCCGTACCTGGACTACTTCCGCGACTTCGCCCGGCACCGCGTGCTGGCCGATGTGTTGCAGTCCGAGCAGGGTTCCTGGTTCTACCGCAAGCGGAACCGGAACATGATCGTGGAGGTGGACGAGGACGTCGAGGTGCTCGACGACTTCGCCTGGGTCACCCTGGGCCAGCTCAACCAGCTGCTCGCGGTGGACGACTTCGTGAACATGGACGCGCGCACCGTGTTGTCCTGCATGCCTTCCGGCTTCGAGGGCGGCAATGACACGGTCGGCGACGGACTGGCGGAAGCCATCGCTCGCTCCTGCGATCCCTACGCGGGCAGCATGTTCTCGCCTGCGGAGGTGCTGAGCTGGATCACCTCGCGGCATTCCGACACGCAGCTGAGCACTGAGCTGATCCCGTTGCGTTCGGTGGAGCACTGGCGGCGGACCAGTCACGAGATCCAGCATGAGAGCGGCGCGTACTTCAGCGTGGTGGCGGTGCGGGTCAAGACGAACAGCCGCGAGGTGTCCGGGTGGACGCAGCCGTTGATCCAGCCGCACGGGCTGGGGATGGTGGCGCTGCTGGTGAAGAACGTGGACGGGGTGCTGCACGCGCTGGTGAACGCGCGGGTCGAGCCCGGGTATCTGGATGTGGTGGAGCTGGCCTCCACTGTGCAGTGCAGCCCGGACACCTACACCAAGCTGGGGATGGAAGACGCGCAGCCGCCGTTCCTGGACTACGTGCTCAAGGCGGATCCGCGGCGGGTGCTCTTCGACACGGTGCTGTCGGAGGAGGGCGGGCGGTTCTACCACGCGCGCAACCGGTACGTGATCGTGGAGGTGCCGCCGGACTTCGGCGGCGAGGAGCTGCCGGACTACCGCTGGCTGACCCTGCACCAGATCAACGGCCTGCTCCAGCACAGCCGCTACGTCAACGTCGAGGCCCGCAGCCTCTTCGCCTGCCTCCGCGGCCTCCGCTAACCCCCACCCACCCGCCGTGTTGGCCGAAGTGGACACCGAGTTGGCCGAAATGGACGTCGAGTTGGCCCAAGTGGGACGCCAACTTGGCCCAAGTGGGCGTGCGAGTTGGGCCAAGTGGGCGGGCGGACGAGTTTGCCCAACCGAGCGTACGAGTTGGGCCAACGGGGCGTATGAGGTGCCCCGAGTTTTCCGGACACGTCTCCAAGTAGAATTGACGGAGAGTCCGGAGGGAACGAGACGTGGCAAAGAAGGCGCAGAGATACTCGGCAGAGCTGAAAGCCGAGGTTGTCCA
>NZ_JBQJIM010000057.1:0-21301 GCF_052078295.1 Crossiella sp. CA198 | reverse complement strand
AGCGGCCCCCGTCACGTTGGGCGGGCAGGCGGCGGCAGGTTGCAGGGGCCGCTCATCGGGGTGTGGTCTGCATGCTCCAGGCCGTACGGAGAACACGCGAGAGCCCTCGTCGTGGGGGTTTCACCCCACCCCCGGCCTGCGGCCGTCCCACAACGGCCAACGTGGCGTACGAGTTGGGCCAACTCAGCGTCCATAACGGCCAACTCGGCGTACGACAACGGCCAACACGCGCGGGAGGTCTTAAGCCCGCACCCGGCGTGTTGGCCGTTGTTGTACGTGTTGTTGGCCGTTGTGGGTGGGTCAGGAGCGGCGGTCCGGCCATTGCGGAGGCTGCGGCTGGCCCTGCTGGTGCTGTTGTGGGGGCTGGCCCTGTTGCGGCTGCTGCTGTTGCGGGTGGCCGCCGTTTTGCGGGCCGCCTGGCTGCTGTTGCATGGGCTGGGTCGGCTGGGGGTGTTGCTGCATCGGCTGGGCCGGATGCGGGTGACCCATCGGCTGCGTGGGTTGCGCGTGCTGCATGGGCTGCGTTGGCTGGTGCCCGTGCGGCGGCCGCGGCATCGGCGGCATGGTCTGTGGTCCGTGACCTTGGGCACCCTGGTGCGGGTGTGGGGATTGCCCGTGTTGTGGGCCGTACCCTGCCTGCATGGCCTGGACCGCCTCCGGTGACAGGATCACGGTTGAGTCCGGGTCCGCGTGGTGCGGATCGTTCGCCGCGACCACGATGCGCGGTATCTGTACCGTGTTGGCCGCATCCATCGGCGAGGTTGCGTCGTCTGGTGTGACGACGAAGGAGCCACGCGCCCTGGCACGGGCTAGCAGCTCATCGGCCCGTTCGCGGGGATCCATCGCGCTGGCCTCTCCTGCGTTGCCTCGTCGCCTGGGGCGGATTTGCCGGCAGGCGGATACGGAGATCATCCCTCACGCTGTGGTGGTCGCTCTCCGGAGCCGCCGGTCGCCTGGTCCGGGTTCTCTGCAAGAGTATTCCGTTCCAGGCGGTCTCGTCAGGGTGAAGGAGGAGTAACGGCATGTCGGCCAGTCCGGCACCAGTCGAGAAGCAGGGGGAACGCGTGGAAAAACTGTCCGGGGTCGACGCGGTGGTGCTGGTCGGCGGCCAGGGCACCCGGCTGCGTCCGTTGACGCTGTCCGCGCCCAAACCGATGCTGCCCACCGCCGGTGTTCCGTTTCTCACCCACCTGCTGTCCCGGATCCGGGCCGCGGGCATCACCCACGTCGTGCTGGGCACCTCCTACAAGGCCTCGGTCTTCGAGGAGTACTTCGGTGACGGGTCCCGGCTGGGCCTGGAACTGGAGTACGTGGTCGAGGACACCCCGCTGGGCACCGGCGGCGGCATCCGCAACGCGGCCAGCCGCCTGCGCGCCGAGCACATCATGGTCTTCAACGGCGACATCCTCTCCGGCGTCGATCTCGGCGCCGTCGCGCACAGCCACCTGGCCAACGACGCCGATGTCACCCTGCACCTGGTGAAGGTCGCCGACCCGCGTGCCTTCGGCTGTGTGCCCACCGACGCCGACGGCCGGGTGCTCGCCTTCCTGGAGAAGACCGAGAACCCGCCCGCGGACCAGATCAACGCCGGTTGCTACGTCTTCAAGCGTTCGGTGCTGGAGGGGATCCCGGCCGATCGCCCGGTGTCGGTGGAACGCGAGACCTTCCCCGGCCTGCTGGAGCGCGGCGCCCGGCTGCAGGGCCACGTGGACGCCTCCTACTGGCTGGACCTGGGCACCCCGGCGGCCTTCGTCAAGGGTTCGGCGGACCTGGTTCGCGGGCTGGCGCCCTCCGACGCGTTGCCCGCGCCCACCGGCGAGGCCATCGTGCTGGACGGCGCGCTGGTCCGGGAGGACGCCAAGCTGGTCAACGGCAGCACCATCGGCGCGGGCGCCCAGGTCGGCCCCGGCGCCACCGTGGACGGCTCGGTGGTCTTCGACGGCGCGGTGATCGGCGCGAACGCGGTCGTGCAGGGCTCGGTGATCGGCGCGAACGCGCGGATCGGTGACGGCGCGGTGTTGCGTGGCGCGGTCATCGGCGACGGCGCCGTGGTCGGCGCCCGCTGCGAACTCCTGGAAGGCCTGCGGTTGTGGCCGGGAGCCGCCCTCGCCGACGGTTCGGTCCGCTTCTCCCACGACGCATGACCCTGGCCGCCCCGGCCGCGGAACGGGCCTGGACGCCGCCGTTCCCGCTCGACCTGGCCGCCGTGCTCGGGCCGCTGCGCCGTGGCCCGGCCGACCCGTGCCTGCGGATCGGGCCGGACGGGACCGCGTGGCGGGCGGGTACCACCGCGGCCGGGGTCGCCACCATCGCGCTGCGCCGGGTGCAGGGCGAGATCCGGGCCAGTGCCTGGGGGCCGGGTGCGGACCTGGCCCTGGCCGGGCTGCCGGACCTGCTCGGCGCCCGGGACGACGACACCGGGTTCGTCGCGCACCACGAGTTGATCGCGCGGGCACGGCGGCGGGCGCCCGGACTGCGGCTCGGGCGGACCGGGCAGGTGTGGGACGTGCTGATCCCCGCGGTGCTGGAACAGAAGGTCACCGGCAAGGAGGCCTGGCGTTCCTGGCGCGAACTGTGCCGCAGGTTCGGCACCCCGGCCCCCGGACCAGCCGCGCCCGACCTGCTCTTCGCGCCGCCAACCCCCAAGGCCCTGCTCGCCATCCCCGACTGGGACTGGCACCGCGCGGGCGTCGACGGCGCCCGCCGCCGGGCCCTGCTCGCCGCCGCCACCGTGGCCACCCGCCTGGAACGCGCCGTCGAACTGGGCGGCGAGGCAGGCCGCGACCTGCTGTGCAAGGTTCCCGGCATCGGCGTCTGGACCGCCGCCGAGATCGCGCAGCGGGCCTGGGGTGATCCGGACGCGGTCAGCGTCGGCGACTACCACCTGCACGACGCGGTCGGCTGGGCGCTGACCGGCCGGGACGCCACCGACGAGGAAATGCTGGCCCTGCTGGCCCCCTACGCCCCGCACCGCCAGCGCGCGATCCGCTACCTGGAGCTGACCGGGGCCCGCAAACCTCGCCGCGGCCCCCGGTTCGAAGGCCGCGACTACCGCGCGATCTGACGCAGCGCCAGCTCCACCAGCTTCGGCACACTGTCCACATTGGACGGCAGCGCGTGCACCGGCCACCACTGCAGGTCTACCGACTCCGCGCTGCGCACCGGCTGGGCGCCCGCGGGCGCGCGCACCAGGTACCGCACGTCCAGGTGCCGGGTGGGCAGGCCCAGTGAGCAGGTGATCGGGTGCACCTCCAGCTGCAACGGCCCCGGTTCGATCACCAGGCCGTCCATGCCGGACTCCTCGGTGGCCTCCCGCAGCGCCGCCGCGAGCAGCGTCGGATCCTCCGGTTCGCAGTGTCCGCCCAGCTGCAACCAGCGCCCCACCCTGGGATGCAGGGTCAGCAGCACGTGCTCGCCGGTCGCGTCCAGCACGATCGCGGACGCGGTCAGGTGCCCGGGTTCGCAGGAACGCTGACACGCGTCCGCGCGCGCTGCCAGGAAGCTCAGGAACGCGTGCCGCTGGCTCTCCTGGCACGGGTCCTCCGGCCGCCAGGCCGACAGCTCAGCGACCGCCTCAGCGTGCAGGCTCACAGCTCGATCAACTCCCCGCCGAGGTCCCGTGGTTCCCGTGGCGCCAGCGGCCCGTCCGCCGGATACCCCACCGCGACCGCGCCCAGCGGCGCGAAATCGGCGGGCAGATCCAGGATCGAGCGCACGGTGTCCGGGCAGAAGATGGTGGAGGAGACCCAGCAGGAGCCGAGTCCCTCGGCGGCCAGGGCCACCAGCAGACCTTGCACGGCCGCGCCGCCGGCCACGGTGAACATGGTCTGCTCGGCCGCCGCGCGGCGCTGGTCCGGGTAGTCGTGCGCGCCGTCGGGCACCCCGAACGGCAACACGATCTCCGGCGCCCCGTACAGCAGGTCGCCGCGCTTGATCCGCCGTTCGATCCGCTCCGCGGGCCAGCCGTCCGCGCGCAGGTCCGTCCGCCACTGCTCGCGCATGCCATCCAGGAGCTTGGCCCGCAGCGCCCGGTCGCGCAGCCACACGAACCGCACCGGGTGGGTGTGGTGCGGGGCGGGCGCGGTCAGCGCGACGCCGACCGCGCGGCGCACCAGCTCGGCAGGCACCTCGTCCTGGCTGAAGACGCGGATCGAGCGCCGGGTCAGCACCGCCTCCCGGCGGCCCTGCTCGATCGCCAGGTCCGTGCCCAGCCGGAACAGGTCCTCAGCCAATGGCCGGACGAGATCCCGCGCGGTGGAGCCGTCCTCCACAATGGACATTCCGCGGACCACCGCCACCGGCAGCCCACCCAGCTTGCCCTTCACCAGATCCGCCGCCGCGGCCAGCTCATCGGCCACCGCGACCTCGGTGACGTGCAGTTCGTTGCCCTGCGGGTCGACGGATCCGGCATAGCGGTGCAGCACGGTGAGCCCGGCCGCGCCAATGGCCGCGTCGGTCTGGCCGACCCGCCAGGCCCGGCCCATGGTGTCGGTGACCACCACCGCGACCGTGACGCCGAGCAGTCCGCGCAGCCGATCCCGCAGGGTCGCGGCCGAACCGTCCGGATCCGCCGGCAGCAGCGCCAGTTCGTCCCCGGCCACGTTGGAGCCGTCCACCCCAGAGGCGGCCTGCACGATGCCGAGCCGGTTCTCGGTGATCAGCGTCCGGAACTTGCGCGCCACCACCCGGACCGCCTCGGCGTCCACCAGTTCCCGGCGCAGCGCGTCCCGCGCCTCCGGATCGGTGGGCGCGGTGACCAGTCTGCCCTCCACTTTGGACAGAACCTTGCTGGTCACCACCAGCACATCGCCGTCACGCAGCCAGGGCGCGGCGGTGGCCAGCGCACCGGCCAGGTCGTCGCCGGGCCGGAACTCGGGCAGTCCGGTGACCGGCAGGATCTCCAGCGCCGCCGCGGCGTGGTCAGTCAAGGCGCACCCCGCCCAGCTCGAAGGCGTCCAGCGCCATTTGCGCGGTCGCGTCCACAGTGGACATGAGCAGTGGCACTGCGCGCACCTCCACGCCCTCGACCAGCGCGGAGTCCCCGGTGTGGATCAGCCAGCCGTCCAGGACACCACCGGCCTTGCGCGATCCGTAGTGCCGCGCCACCGCCTCCGCGGTCGAGTCCACCCCGATCGCGCTCAGGCAGGCATCGGCCATCCCGCGCAACGGTTTGCCGTCGATGATGGGAGAAAGGCCGATCACCGGCGCCTCGGTGGCGGTGATCGCCGCCCGGATGCCCGGCACGGCAAGGATGGTGCCCACGCTGACCACCGGGTTCGACGGCGCGAACAACACGATGTCGGCGTTCGCGATGGCCTCGGCCACCCCCGGACCCGGCTTGGCCTCCTCGGCCCCGACCGACACGATCGCGTGCGCGGGCAACCGCGCCCGGTGCCGGACCCACCACTCCTGGAAGTGGATCGCCTTGCGCTCGCCGGTCTCCGGATCGTCGACGGAGACATGGGTCTCCACCCGGTCATCGCTGGCGGGCAGCAGCCGGAGCCCCGGCTGCCACCGGGCGCACAGCGCCTCGGTCACCGCGGAGAGCGGGTAACCGGCGCGCAGCATCCGGGACCGCACCAGGTGGGTGGCGATGTCCTTGTCGCCGAGCCCGAACCAGGTCGGCTCGGCGCCGTAGGCCGCCAGCTCCTCCTTGACCGTCCAGCTCTCGCCCGCGCGGCCCCAGCCGCGTTCGGTGTCGATGCCACCGCCCAGGGTGTACATGCAGGTGTCCAGGTCCGGACACACCCGCAGCCCGTGCAGCCATACGTCGTCACCGTTGTTGACCACCGCGGTGATCTCGTGCGGCGACTCGCCAGGACCGACGGCGGGAAGGCCGAGCGCGGCCTTCACCCCTTGCAGGAAACGGGCGCCACCGACGCCACCTACCAGCACAACGACCTTCACAGGGGGCCATCCTCCCCGTCTTGCCCGAACGGGCGAACTTGGGGGCCGCGCTCCGTAACCAAGGTCACCATCAGAAACCGCCCTCCCAGAACCGGAACCAGCGCTGCCCGAAGAAGACGTCGCGTACGTTCCCGCCGAAGGTCTCGAAGACCCACAGCACCACCGTGCTGAACAACTGGCCGACCACCGGCACCCCGATCAGCAGGGCGAACAGTACGAACGGCGCCCACGGCCTGGCCTTCGCGCCGAACTCCCGCGCCTGGTACGACAGGTACGGCTCGAGCACGCCGAAACCGTCGAGACCCGGAATCGGCAGGATGTTCAGCACAAACGCGAGCATTTGCAGGTAGGCCAGATAGGACAGTCCGGCCGCCAGCCCAACGGGTGGATTTGTCAGTGCCACCGTCGCAATGAGCAACAGGCCGATCACCAGGTTCGCCATTGGCCCGGCCAACGACACCAACGACTCCGCGCGCTTGGTCCGCAACGCGTGTCGATCGATCCACACCGCCCCGCCGGGCAGCGGGATGCCACCGACGGCCAGCAACAGCAGCGGCATCAGGATGCTCAGCACCGGATCGGTGTACTTCCGGATGTCCAGGGTGAGATATCCCTTGTGCCGCACCGAATAGTCGCCGCCACGCAGGGCTAGGTAGGCGTGCCCGAACTCGTGCAGGCAGAGCGAGACGGCCCAGCCGCCGAGCACCAGCAGGACGATTCCGGCAGTGCGTGCCACATTCTGGTCCACCGTGGACAGCACGCCGCCGCCGACCGTGACGGCCAGCAGGATTAGGAACAGCGGACTCGGGGCAACCGAGGATCTCGTCACAGCAACACTCTGCCCTGCCGGTGAAGTTCCTTGCCAGTGGGGCAGTTTCGTCCCCCGTCGTGTGTACTTGGCTTGACCCTCTTGCATCCCACAGGTCTAATCACATTGGTGTCATTCGTCGGGTGGGACGGCGAATGGGGTCCGCCACCGGGGAGTGCGGGAGGAGCGGACAGTGGAAGAGAACGAAGAGAGCCGAGTGGGAGAGCGGGACACCGCACCCACAGGCGTGGGAGTGCTGGTCGATCTCTTCGACCCCGCCCTCGAGGCGGACGAGGAGCACGACTGGCAGGAACGGGCACTGTGCGCGCAGACCGACCCGGAGGCGTTCTTCCCTGAGAAGGGTGGATCCACCAGGGAGGCCAAGCGGATCTGTGCCGGTTGCGAGGTTCGGCCAGAGTGCCTCGAGTATGCCCTTGCGCACGATGAGCGCTTCGGCATCTGGGGTGGTCTGTCCGAGCGAGAGCGCCGCAAGCTCAAACGACGAGCGGTGTGACATAACGGTTCGGTGTGGCCGGGTGAGTTCGCCCGGTCGCACCCCGTAGCGTTTTCCACCACGTGCCAGTGGATTCCACCGGCACGTGGTGGGGGCGCTCGCGAACCCCGCACGGGGGACCTGTCACCGCCGAGCCGAGGGACCAGCTTGCCGCACCCGACGCTGAGCACCGCGCCGGTGCTCGCCGTGATCGTCTGCCACGACGGCGCGGAATGGTTGCGGCCACTGCTCTCCGCGCTGCGCCGCCAGTCCGTGCGACCGCGGCACATCCTGGCCGTGGACACCGGATCCACCGACGCCACCGCCCGGGTGCTGGCCGCCGCGGCCACCGGTCCGGACCAGTTGCTCGACGGCGTGCTCACCGAAGCCCCCGACACCGGCTTCGGCGCCGCCGTCGGCAAAGCCGTGGCCACCGCGACCGAACGCTGGGGCGACCCCGGCCGGTGGATCTGGTTGCTGCACGACGACTCCGCGCCCGAACCCGACTGCCTGCCCACCCTGCTGAGCACCGCCGAACTCGCGCCGTCCGCGGCCATCCTCGGTCCGCTCGCGGTGGACTGGGCCGACCCCAGGCTGGTGGTGCAGGGCGGGCTGTCCCTGGACGCCTCCGGCCACACCCAGACCGGCATCTCCGGCGCGGAACTGGCCTACGGCGGCGGCTTCGAGCAGAGCCGGGACGTGCTCGCGGTCGGCAGCGCGGGCGCGCTGATCCGGCGCGAGGTCTGGGAACAGCTCGGCGGACTCGACCCCGCGCTGCCCCTGGGCGGCGACGACATCGACCTGGGCTGGCGGGCCAACCTGGCCGGGCACCTGGTGCTGCTGGTGCCCTCGGCCCGGATCCGGCATGCCCGTGCCGCCGAACGGGATCAGCGCCCGGTGCACGCGGTGCCCGGACTCGCCCGCGCCCGGCGCGCGCACGGCCTGCGCACCTTCCTGGTCAACACCAGCGCGCCCTCCTACCTGATCGGCCTGCCCCGGCTCGCGCTGCTGTGCCTGTTGCGGGCACTGGGATTCCTGCTGCTGCGCCGAGGACGACGGGCCGGTGACGAACTGGCCGCGCTGGGTTACCTGCTCGGCGGCCGGGCCGGACTGCTGGCCGCCCGCCGATCCCGCGCCGCCACCCGCACCGTGTCAGCCAGGGAGATCCGCGGCCTGTTCACCTCGCGGCTCACCCGGTTGCGCAACGCGGTGCACAGCGGCCTGCTGCACGTGCTGCGCAGCCGGGTGCGCGCCGACGCCAGCCTCGGCAGGCTGCCGGCCAGCCCGGTGCCGGAGTGGACCGAACCCGGTGCCCCGCAACGCCAATCCGGCCCGCCCGCACTGCCCGCGGGCGCACTCGGCCCCAGCCGCCGTCGCGGCGCCGCCCGCCGGCTGGGCCCGGCCGGACTGCGCCGACCCGCCGGGCCGGTGGTGGTCGAGGTGGCGGCGGGCGAGCTGTACCGCCGACCCAGCCCGCGCCCCCGGCCCTCACCCGTGCCCCGCGGGACCCCGCGACCGGCCGAACTGGTGCTGGTGGAGATCGACCGCGGCCGGGTGCTGCGCGAACTGCTGCTCAGCCCGGTGCTGTTCCTGGTGCTCGGCCTGGCCGCGCTCGCACTGGCCACCCACTGGGCCCGGCTCGGCGGCGACCTCGCCGGCGGCCGGTTGCTGCCTGCCGGGGGCCTCGGCGACACCTGGGCCGGTTATGTGGCCGCCTGGCAACCCGTCGCCGGCGGCAGCATCGCACCCGCACCCGCCGCCACCGGGGTGCTCGCCGTGCTCGGCACCCTGCTCGGCGGACCCTCGATCGCGATCACCGTGCTGCTGCTCGGCGACCTGCCGCTGGCCGGACTGACCGCCTACCTGGCCACCCGCCGCCTGCGCGCGCCCAGGACCATCCGCGCCGCGGTGTCCGCCGGGTACGCGCTGCTGCCCATCGCCACCGCCGCCACCACCCAGGGCCGCCTCGACGTGGTCGTGGTGCACCTGCTGCTGCCGCCGGTGCTGGCCGGGGTGGCCGCGATCCTGTGGCCGCGCAGGCCGGACATCGGCTGGCTCCCCATCACCTGCGCCACCGCGCTCGCCCTGGCCGTGCTCGGCGCCTTCCACCCGCTGCCGCACCTGCTCGTGCTGCTGGCCGCGCTGATCGGCTTCGTGCTGGTGCCCGGCTCCGGCCGAGGGCGGGTGGCCGCGCTGTTCACCCTGGTGCTGCTGCCACTGGCACTCCAGCTGCCCTGGCCGGCGCTGGTCCTGCGGCACCCCGCGGTGCTGCTGCACGGCACCGGCGCCCCACTCCGCGAGGCCAAGGCCAACCCTCTCGACCTGCTCGCGCTCTACCCCGGCGGCCCCGGCGCACTGCCCTGGCTGGGCCTGATCGCCGTGCTGGCCGCCCTGACCGCGGCCGCCTGCCGCCCGCGCCCGGCCATGCTGCCCGGACTCGGCCTCGCGCTGCTGGGCGCCGCCGCGGCCATCGCGCTCGGACTGATCGAGGTCACCCCGGCCAACGGCGGCCCGCCCAGCACCGGCTGGACCGGCGCCCCGCTGCTGCTCACCGGCTGCGGCCTGGCCTGGATCGTGCTCGCCGCCGCCCTGCCCGGCGCACCCATCACCCTGCCCGCCCGGGCGCTCGCGGGCGCGGGCGCGACCGTGCTGGCCGCCCTCGCCGTCAGCGCCCTGCTGCTCGGCCGGGACGGCCCGGTGAAATCCGCCCCGCCGCTGCTGGTCAACAGCCAGCTCGCCGAACTCGCCGCCACCGGGACCGGCGTGCTGGAAGTCGGCTCCGCCGGGCAGCCCAGCCGCCAGACCGCGGGCCGCCTGCCCCGCTTCGGCGACGACGACGTGCTCGCCGTGCCCGCCGCCGCGCAACGGATCCGGGACACCGCCACCGCCCTGCGCGCGGGCACCACCGAAGCCGTCCGCGGCGCACTGCTCTCCGCCGGAGCCAGTGGCGTCCGGTTCCTGCTGCTGCCCGACCCGGCCGCCGCCACCAAGATCCGCGCCGCCGCCCCTGACCTGGTCGTGGCCGACGCCACCGCCACCGACGGCCGCCCGGTCCTCCGGCTGACCCAGTCCCGCGGCCCGGTCACCCTCCTCGCCGGGGAAGCCGCGCTGCGCGCCCGCACCGGCGGCACCCCAGCCGGACAGATCGAGGCCACCACCGTCGAGGCCCGGCCACCGGAGATCGCCGTCGCGGTCAGCGCGGGCGGACTCGGCCGGGTGCTGGTGCTCGCCGCCGAGGACGAACGCGGCTGGCTGGCCACCGTCGACGGCCGCGAAGTGCCGCTGGCCAGGGCCTACGGCCACCTGGTCGCGGTCGCGCTGCCGGAATCAGCCAGCGAGATCCGCGTCACAGTCCCGGCGGGCCTGGCCGCCCTGCTGCTGCTCGCCCAAGCCGCGGCCGCCCTCTTCACCGCCCTCACCGCAATCCCCACCCGCCGCCCCTGACCGAGTGTTGGCCGCTCTCGTACGCCGAGTTGGCCAAACTCGTACGCCCACTTGGCCAAAGTCGTACGCCGAGTTGGGCCAAGTGGGCGGATTGGCGTGGGCCGGTGGCCGAGGGCCGTGCCGTAACGGCCAAGACGGCGTACGACAACGGCCAACACCCGGGTCAGTCGCCGTCGATGACTTCCGGGTCCAGGCCCAGGTAGGTGGCGACCTGCTCCACCAGCACGTCGTGCACCAGATCGGACAGGTCCGCGCCGTCCTTGGCCCGAGCCTCCAGCGGCCGCCGGTAGAGCACGATGCGCGCCCTGGTGGGCAGCCCGCGCCGGTCCACCCCGGCGGGCACCAGCCGGGCCAGCGGCACGTTGCCGTCCTCGACCACGTCATCGCCCCAGGTCAGCTCCTCGGCATCGGCCGAGGGCAGCTCAGGGACATCGTCAACGGCCACGTCCAGCTGGGTCAGCTCGTTGCGCCAGCGCTGCTCGATCGGCTCCAGGGCCTCCAGCACCACCGCGTCGAACCGCTCCGAGCGGCTGCGGGCAGCAGGCATCGTCGAGGGGTACAACTGCCCTCGCATACCTCGCCCATGCCGGTCCCGACGCTGCCTGATCCCCCGTCGGGTACCCCTCGCCATCACCACGGCCACTGAGGGTACGCGGATGTTGTCAGCGTGCCTGCCGCACAGGGTGGACCGAAGGCGCTATCGTCCCCAATCGTGCGGAGCGTAAGAAGGTGCTCGCGGACCGGGTGCACGAACCCGGCCGTTGCGACGCTGACCTACGCCTACGCCGACTCCACCGCGGTCGTCGGGCCGCTGGCCACCTACTCCGAGCCGCACAGCTACGACCTGTGTGAACAGCACGCGATGCGGCTCACCGCCCCCCGAGGGTGGGAGGTCGTCCGGCACGAGGGCGAGTTCGCCGTTCCCCAACCTACGGTGGACGACCTGACCGCGCTGGCCGAGGCAGTGCGTGAGGCAGGCCGGGCGGACCGCCCGATCGAGGCGAGTGAGCCGGTGTTCGGCGCGGGCAGGCGCGGACATCTACGGGTTCTGCCAGACCCGCACGAGGACTAGTAGGCCGCGTCCGCCCGGTCACGCCCGCGATAGCCGCGCCAGATCGGCCGCTGACGGCACGGCCGGAACGCCCGAATACGCCCGGTATGAGGGCGCCCCGTCCGCACCGCCAGCGACCAATCCGATCACGACTCTCACAGACGCGACCAGACGGACACGGCCTAGGCCACAGGCGCACATCGCCCGCCGGTAGGCTTCGGGCTAGCTGTCCAAGTGAGCCGAAGTCAGGAGTAAGGCGTGCGAGACCTGTCCGGCATCGTCAAGGCGTACGACGTTCGCGGGTTGGTGGGCGAACAGCTCGACACCGACGTGGTCCGCGACCTCGGCGCGGCATTCGCCCGGCTCGTCGGCGGCCCGGCCGTGGTCATCGGCCACGACATGCGCGACTCGTCCCCCGGCTTCGCCGCGGCCTTCGCCGAGGGCGTCACCGCCCAGGGCGTCGACGCCGTCTCCATCGGCCTGGCCAGCACGGACATGCTCTACTTCGCCTCCGGCAAGCTGAACCTGCCCGGCGCGATGTTCACCGCCAGCCACAACCCGGCCGCCTACAACGGCATCAAGCTCTGCCGCGCGGGCGCCGCGCCGGTGGGCCAGGACAGCGGGCTGACCGAGATCCGCGAGATGGTCGAGCAGGGCGTGCCCGAGTTCCTCGGCGCCCGCGGCTCGGTCTCCGAGCGCACCCTGCTGGTGGAGTACGCCGCCTACCTGCGCGGCCTCGTCGACCTCTCCGGCATCCGGCCGCTGAAGATCGCGGTGGACGCGGGCAACGGCATGGGCGGCTACACCGTGCCCGAGGTGTTCAACGGCCTGCCCATCGAGGTGGTGCCGATGTACTTCGAGCTGGACGGCAACTTCCCCAACCACGAGGCCAACCCGCTGGACCCGAAGAACATCGTGGACCTGCAGGCCAAGGTGCGCGAGATCGGCGCGGACGCGGGCATCGCCTTCGACGGCGACGCCGACCGTTGCTTCGTGGTCGACGCCAACGGCGACCCGGTGTCCCCGAGCGCGATCACCGCGCTGGTCGCCGTGCGCGAACTGGCCAAGGAGCCGGGCGGCACCATCATCCACAACCTGATCACCTCCAAGGGTGTGCCGGAGATCGTGGCCGAGCACGGCGGCAAGCCGGTGCGGACCAGGGTCGGGCACTCCTTCATCAAGCAGACGATGGCCGAGACCGGCGCCATCTTCGGCGGCGAGCACTCCGCGCACTACTACTTCAGGGATTTCTGGCGTGCCGACACCGGCATGCTGGCCGCCATGCACGTACTGGCCGCACTCGGTGAGCAGGACAAGCCGCTCGCCGAGATCACCAGGGAGTTCGCCCGCTACGCCGCGTCCGGGGAGATCAACTCCACCGTCGAGGACCAGGCAGGCAGGCTGGCCGCGATCAAGGCCGCGTACGGCGGCCGCGACGGGGTGGCCCTGGACGAGCTGGACGGGCTGACCATCGAGCTGCCGGACGGAGCCTGGTTCAACCTGCGGGCCTCCAACACCGAGCCGCTGCTGCGACTGAACATCGAGGCCAAGGACGCCGAGGCCGTCGCCGCGTTGCGCGACGAGGTCCTGGCGATCGTCCGCGGCTGAGGAGGGAAACAGAGGTGAGCACCGTGTCCGTGCAGCTTGACCCGGACCTGCTGGAGATCCTGGCCTGCCCGTGCCCCGCGCACGGCAAGCTGACTCCCGGCACGCCCGAAGACGCCGAGGCCGACTACCTGACCTGCACCGCCTGCGCCCGCCGGTTCCCGGTGCGCGACGGCATCCCGGTGCTCCTGCTCGACGAAGCCGAGGGCGGCCCCGCCGCCGACGGGCCGTCCGCCGCCGGGTGACCCTGGTGCTCGACGACGTTCTGCTCGACGATCCGGCCCGGCTCGCCGAGGCCGACACCGAAGGGCTGCTGCGGGCGGCCGCCTCGGCGGGCGCCCAGATGCGCTCGACCGTGGAGGCCGCGCGCGAATTCGGCCTTGACCGCCTCGCCGAAGACCGGCCGAGGGCACTGGTGCTGCTCACCAGGCCCGGGGTCGGTCCGGCCGCGGCGGCGCTGCTGGCCGCCCTGCTCGGCCCGGCCTGCCCGGTGCCGGTGGTGGTCACCGACGTGGTGCCCACCTGGATCGGCGCGCTCGACGTGGTGATCGCGCACGCCGACGATCCCGGCGACCCGGTGCTGGCCGAGTCCCTCGACCGCGCCGCCCGCCGCGGCGCGCGCATCGTGCTCACCGCGCCAGAGGAGGGCCCGGTGGCCGCGGCCGCCGCAGGCCAGGCGCTGCTGCTGCCGCCGCGGGTGCACGTGCCGCACGGCCTCGGCCTGGCCCGCGCGCTGGCCGCCGGACTGCTCGCGGTCAACCGGCTCGGCCTGCTGCGCACCGACGTCGGCCAGATCGCCGACGAGCTGGACCGGGAGGCCGAACGCGACCACCCGATGCACGAGTCCTTCGTCAACCCGGCCAAGGCGCTCGCGCTGCGGCTGGCCGGCCGGACCCCGCTGCTGTGGGGCCTGGACCACGCCGCCACCGCGGTCGCCGCGCACGCCGCGCAGTCCCTGGCCACCTTCTCCGGGGTGGTCTCCGATGTGGCCGGATATCCCCAGGCCGTGCTCCGGCCCGCGCTGCACCGCGCGGCCGTGCAGGCCACCTCCGGACACGACCTGTTCGCCGACCCGGACGACCTGACCGCCGGGCCGACCCCGCGGGTGCTGCTGCTCGCGGTGCGCCGCGGCCCGATCGCCGAGGCCACCCGCCGGGCCGCCGAGGACACCCTCCCCGGCGCCGACCTGGTCGCCCCGGCGGACGAGGTCACCGGCGACGAGGCCCTGTGCGCCGCGCTGCTCGCGGTGCGCTTCGATCTGGCCGCCCTGTACCTGGGGCTGGCCGCCGGCACGCTGGGCGGGCCGGGAGTGGTGTCGCCGGTCATCGCCTGAGCGCGAGACGCGAGACCAAAACCAGGAAGCGAGAAGGAACAGTGGACCTGCTGCGCAACGCGGTGCGGCCCTACGCGTGGGGCTCGCGCACCGTGATCGCCGAACTGCTCGGGCGCGAGGTCCCGGCCCCGCACCCGGAAGCCGAGCTGTGGATGGGCGCCCACCCCGGCGACCCGTCCACGCTCCTGGGCGCGGACGGCGCGGAGACCTCGCTGCTGGCCGCGATCAACGCCGAACCCGAGTTCCATCTCGGCCCGGCCTGCGCCCGGCGCTGGGAGGACCGATTGCCCTTCCTGCTCAAGGTGCTCGCCGCGGAGGAACCGCTGAGCATCCAGGCGCACCCCTCGGCCGCCCAGGCCGCCGAGGGCTACGCCAAGGAGGAGGCGGCGGGCATCGCCAGGGACGCGGCCAACCGCAACTACCCCGACCCGACCGCCAAACCCGAACTGATCTGCGCGCTCTCGGAGTTCCACGCGCTGGCCGGGTTCCGGGCCGCGGAGAAGACCGTGGCGCTGCTGGCCGCGCTGGACGTGCCCGAGCTGGCCGGACACGCCCAGCTGCTGGCCGCCGACCCCGGCCAGGACGGCATGCGCGCGCTGTTCACCACCTGGATCACCCTGCCCCAGGTCGCGCTGGAAGGGCTGCTGCCGCCGCTGCTGGAGGCCTGCATCCGGCACCTGCGCGCGCACGGCGAGTTCAGCCTGGAATGCCGCACCGTGCTGGAACTGGGCGAACGCCACCCCGGGGACGCGGGCGTGCTGGCCGCGCTGCTGATGAACCGGCTGGTGCTGCAACCCGGCGAGGCCATCCACCTGCCAGCAGGCAACCTGCACGCCTACCTGCACGGCACCGGCGTGGAGATCCTGGCCAACTCCGACAACATCCTGCGCGGCGGCCTCACCCCCAAGCACGTGGACGTGCCCGAACTGCTGCGGGTGCTGGACTTCTCCTGCGGGGACATGCCGGTGCTGCGCGGCGAGCAGGTCAGCCGCCACCTCACCGCGTACCCGACCCCGGCGCCCGAGTTCGAGTTGTCCAGAGTGGACATCCCGGCGGGCGCCGAGGCGACCGAGGAGGTGCTGCTGCCCAGCGACGGCCCGCAGATCCTGCTCTGCACCAGTGGGAAAGCCCTGCTCACCGCCGAGGACGGCACCCGGCTGGAACTGTCCCGCGGCCAGTCGGCCTGGCTGGCCGCCGGTGACCCGAAAACCCGGATCTCCAGTGCCGGGGACGCCGATCTGCAGGTCTTCCGCGCGACCGCTGGACTGGACGGCTAGTCTCCCTCCCGACCATCCGGGGCAGGACAATCCGGACACGTACGCATGAGGAGTTCTTGTGGCAGCAGGGGGCGGCACCAAGGCGATCGTGGCGGCATTGGTCGCCAACGCGGGGATCGCGGTAGCGAAGTTCGTCGGCTTCGCCATCACCGGCTCGTCCTCGATGCTCGCCGAAGGCGTGCACTCGGTGGCCGACACCTCCAACCAGGCGCTGCTGCTGGTCGGGCAGAAGACGGCGGCGCGCAAGCCCACCGAATCGCACCCGTTCGGCTACGGCCGGGACCGGTACTTCTACTCCTTCGTGGTGGCGCTGCTGCTGTTCACCCTCGGCTCGGCCTTCGCGCTGTACGAGGGCATCCACAAGCTGGAGGACCCGGAAGGGCTGACCTCGCCACTGGTCGCGGTGGGCATCCTGGTGGTGGCGATCGTGCTGGAGAGCTGGAGCTTCCACACCGCGATCCAGGAGTCCAGGAAGATCAAGGGTGACGCCACCTGGTGGCAGTTCATCCGCAACGCCAAGACCCCGGAACTGCCGGTGGTGCTGCTGGAGGACCTCGGCGCGCTGGTCGGCCTGGTGCTCGCGCTCGGCGGCGTGGGCATGACCGTGCTCACCGGCGACCCGATCTGGGACGCCATCGGCACCCTGTGCATCGGCGTGCTGCTCGGCGTGATCGCGATCACCCTGATCATCGAGACCAAGAGCCTGCTCATCGGCGAGGGCGCCAACCCGGACGTGCTCGCGGTGATCGTGGACGAGCTGGCCACCGCCACCGTGGACCACGTCATCCACGTCCGCACCCAGTACATCGGCCCGGACGAACTGCTGGTCGCGGCCAAGATCGCGCTGCTGCCCAACCTCACCGTGGCCGAGGTCGCCCAGGCGATCAACGACGCCGAGTCCAGGGTGCGGGCCAAGGTCCCCGAGGCCCGGCTCATCTACCTGGAGCCCGATCTCGACCACGCGGTCAAGACCAAGGCCTGACCACCGCACATCCGCATCGCCCCGGGACTCACCTGGGGCGATGCGTCGTTTCCGGCAGAGTCACCCATCCGGGCATTTCGATTTTGTAGATGACTGGCGGAAACCGTCACACGTCCGCCGGTAGGGTGAGCGCCGCCCACGACAGTGTTGTCCGGGCTGCCCTCACGGGCACAGGCGGGAGAACTTTTTCAGGAGGTTGGGCGTGCCAGGCAGTGGCTTGTGGCGCACTAAGGGCGTTGAGCAGTCGATCGCCGACACCGATGAGCCGGACACCAAGCTCAGGAAGGATCTGAACGCCTGGGACCTCACGGTCTTCGGTGTCGCGGTGGTGATCGGCGCGGGCATCTTCACCCTGGCCGCGCGAACCTCCGGTGACATCGCCGGCCCCGGTGTGACGATCTCCTTCGTGCTCGCCGCGATCACCTGCGGCCTGGCCGCGCTGTGTTACGCCGAGTTCGCCTCCACCGTGCCGGTGGCCGGCAGCGCGTACACCTTCTCCTACGCCACCTTCGGCGAGTTCATCGCCTGGATCCTCGGCTGGGACCTGATCCTGGAGTTCGCGCTGGCCGCCGCGGTGGTCGGCAAGGGCTGGTCGTCCTACCTGCAGAACGTGCTGGAGATCGCCGGGATCAAGGCGGCCACCACGGTGTCGCTGTTCGGGCTGGACTTCGACTGGGGCGCGGTGCTCGTGGTCACGGCGCTGACCGTGCTGCTGGCCGTTGGCACCAAGCTGTCCTCCCGGGTCAGCCTGGTGATCACCGCGATCAAGGTCGCGGTGGTGCTGCTGGTGATCCTGGTCGGCTTCTTCTACATCAACACCGCCAACTACACCCCGTTCATCCCGCCGGCCGCCGAGGCCGGGTCCGTGGCGCACGCCGCCGGCGGGCTGGACCAGTCGCTGTTCTCGCTGATCTTCGGCGGTTCCAGCAGCACCTACGGCCTCTACGGCGTCTTCGCCGCGGCCAGCATCGTCTTCTTCGCCTTCATCGGCTTCGACATCGTGGCCACCACCGCGGAGGAGACCCGCAACCCGCAGCGCGACGTGCCGCGCGGCATCCTCGGCTCGCTGGCCGTGGTGACCGTGCTCTACATCGCGGTGTCCCTGGTGGTCACCGGCATGCGCCCGTACACCGCGCTGGCCACCAAGACCGGCCCGGACGGCAAACCGATCCGCTCCACCCTGGCCTCGGCCTTCTCCGACGTCGGGGTGACCTGGGCGGCCAGCATCATCGCCATCGGCGCGCTGGCCGGTCTGACCACCGTGGTCATGGTGCTGCTGCTCGGCCAGAGCCGGGTGCTCTTCGCCATGTCCAGGGACGGCCTGGTCCCGCAGGGCCTGGCCAAGACCGGCAAGCACGGCACCCCGGTGCGCGCCACCCTCTTCGTCGGTGGCGTGGTCGCCATCGCGGCCGGCTTCTTCGACGCGGGCCGGCTGGAGGAGATGGTCAACGTCGGCACGCTGTTCGCCTTCGCGCTGGTCTCCGCCGGTGTGCTGGTGCTGCGCAAGACCCGGCCCGACCTCAAGCGCGGCTTCCGCACCCCGTGGGTGCCGTTCGTGCCGATCGTGGCCATCGTGGCCTGCCTGTGGCTGATGCTGAACCTCACCGCCCTGACCTGGGTCCGGTTCGGCATCTGGATGCTGCTCGGCGTGGTCGTGTACTTCGTCTACGGCAAGCACAAGTCCGTGCTCGGCAGGCGCGATCGCGAGGCAGCCGCGGCCGCTCCGGTCAGCAAGGAATAGCTCAGTCCCGCAGGCCGAGGAGGTCGCCGGCCGCACACCAGTCGGCGACCTCCTCGGCCAGTTCGGCCTCGCCGCGCCCCGCGACCTGGAGTTCGAGCACCGGCAGCACCGAGCGCGCGGCCAGTTCGCGCAACTGCTCCTGCTCGCGGCGGAACACCGACAGATCGTCGTACTGCGCCGGATTCCCGGACACCAGTAGCCGTTCCGCCCGCGCCGCCGGGAAGGTCGAGGGCTCCCGCAGACAGAGCACCAGCCCAAAACCCAAGGGCCGCAGCCGGTCCTCGATCCAGCCGAAGTCGAACGGGCGCCCGGCCCGGTGCTGGAAGGCCGCGGTGGACAGATGGAACCGGTCCACCAGCCACGAGTAGTACCGCTGCAACTCGAACATCCGCAGCCAGGTCGAGTAGGTCTGTCTGGCCAGCTCCGCCTCGGACTCGTCGAAGTTGATCAGCCCATGCCCCCAGGGCCGGTTGGTGAACCCGCACCACTCCGCGGAGATCAACGGCGAGTGGTACCGGTACTTGCGCGGCCCGACCAGCCGAGGATGCTCGTTGAGCGCGAAGGCCAGCTCGGTCTTCCCGGTGAGCCGGGTGCCCTCCAGGATCAGCTTGGGCGCGAGCTTCGGCAGCGGCGCCAGCTCCGGGGGAGTCACGCCAGCGCCCGCACGACCGGGTCGAACTCGATCTCGAAGGCCTTCGGGTCCTCCAGCAGCTCCCGCGAGGCCAGCAGATCCGCCGACCCCCGCTGCCAGAAGAACCGCCCCCGCACCGGCGCCACCGTGATGGTCAGCCCGAACGGCCGCACCGGACGGCCAAGGCGATCCTCGAAGGAGTTGACGAACTCGGTGATGAACAACCCGCCGTAGCGCGGCCCCCTAAGACCACCACGCCGGGTGCGTTCCCACTCCCGCAACGGTTCCAGCAGGTCCAGCGCGGCCTCGGTGAGCACCGGCCGGTCCCTGGCGTTGCGCCGCTGCCCGTGGAGCAACTCATCCAGCCAGGCCACCCACTCCCGCTCGGCGGCGGCCCGGTCGATCCGGTTCGCCCCGATCACCGGCACCGACGGTTCGACCAGTGGGAAAGGATCTTCGGGAGCGCTCAGGGCCAGCGCGTCCCGCACGAACAGTGCGCCACTGAGCGCACTGTCCTCGCTGATGGAGACGGTCCACGAGGGCTGTCCGTGTTTACGCATCACGATCCAGTGTGCAGGTAGGTTGCCGTCGTGGCCATCCTTTGCCTGGACGTCGGTTCCACCTGGACCAAGGCCGCGCTGCTCGGCCCGGACGGCGCGCTGCTCGGCACCGCCCAGCACCCCACCACCCCGCCCGAGGTGCTCACCGGCATCGACGCGGTCACCGCCGCCCTGGACGCCGCCGGGGCCGAGGTGCTGGCCTGCTCCTCCGCCGGTGGCGGGCTGCGGCTGGCCGTGGTGGGGCAGGAACGGCTGGTCAGCGCGGAGGCGGCCTACCGGGTCGCGCTCTCCGCCGGGGCGAAGATCGTGCACGTGGCGGCGGGCGAGCTGGACGGGGCGGGCATCAGGGCGTTGCGGGCCAGTACGCCGGATGTGTTGCTGCTGGTCGGCGGCACCGACGGCGGGGAGACCCGGGTGCTGGCGCACAACGCGCGGCGGGTGGCGGCGAACCGGTTGCGGGCGCCGGTGGTGCTGGCGGGCAACCAGGACGTGCGGGCCGAGGCCACCGACACGCTGATCGCGGCCGGGCGGACCGTGATCGCCACCGGCAACGTGCTGCCCGATGTGGGCGAACTGGCTCCCGGACCGGCCAGGGCGGCGATCCGGGAGATGTTCCTGACCCACGTCATCGGCGGCAAGGGCCTCTCCCGTGGGCCGCGGTTCCGGCGGCTGGTCCGGGCGGTCACCCCGGACGCGGTGCTGCGCGGGGTGGCCGAGCTGGCCGCGGTGCTGGCCGACTCCGAGTCCCCGGGCGCGGTGCTGGTGGTGGACGTAGGCGGGGCCACCACGGACGTCTACTCTGCGGTGTCCACTGTGGACGAACTGGCCGGGCGCAGCACGGTCGAGCTGCCGCCGGACCGGCGCACGGTGGAGGGCGATCTGGGCATGCGCTGGTCCGCCCCCGGCGTGCTGGCCGAGGCCACCGCGGAACGGCTGATCGAACCGGCCGAAGCCGCGGAACTCGCCCCGAAGGTGGAGTTCCGGGCGGGTTCGGTGGACTGGGTGCCCACGGACGCCGCGGAGACCGCCGTGGACAGCCGGATCGCCGAGCTGGCCGCGGTGATCGCCCTGCGCCGTCACCTGCGGCTGGTCGCCGGTCGGCTGGGACCCCAGGGCGTCGGACTGCTGGTGCTCTCCGGCGGCGTCTTCCGGCACGCCGGGCCCGAGCGGGTGGCCGCCACCGTGGCCGCGCTGCGCGCCGACCCGGTGCTGCGACCGGTGCTGCGCAACGCCAGGGCCGTGGTGGACCAGCGCTACGTGCTCGCCCCGGCGGGTCTGCTCGCCGAGGCCGGGCACACCGCGGCCGCCCGCACCCTGCTCACCTCGACCTTGGCGGGTTAGGGCCAATGCCGCGTAGTTAGGGTTTGGGGTCTGTTGTCAAGCCTGCTGCTGTCAGCACGATCACGGTGATCTCTGCTCGATGGTTGGTGCGGTCGATGTCGCCTTTCGCGCGGTGTTTGGAGATCGCT
>NZ_JBQJIM010000056.1:0-23259 GCF_052078295.1 Crossiella sp. CA198 | reverse complement strand
AAATATATAAGCTCTACTGGCTTACATCGGCACACTGTTGAGTTCTCAAAGAACACACGCACACCGCACAACCACCAGCCGCAGAGGCCGACAGTTGTTCCGGGGCTTGATTGTCCTGGAAGCTTTTGTTGCTAGATCTTGCTGCGGTCGCCCACTCTACCACCTTACGGCGGGAGCTTGGTTCGCGGCCCTGGCCTGCGCTCCGTTCCCCGGTCTTTCTGGGGCCGTTCCGCGCTGGCAGAGAGAAAGTTACGCTCGGGCGAATGCGAAGTCAAATCGGCTGTTCAGCCGAGGAAAAGGCCAGGTCAGCGGGTTGGCGCCAAGTCGATCTCGGGCTCATCACGGAGATCGGGTTGTAGTGGCCCCGGCCACATTCCGGCCATCTGCCGAGGTGGGCGGCGTCTGGGCGCCGGGCAGCGCCTTCTCGAAGGGCAGCGGACCGATGGTGAGCGGGTCCGCACGCAGGTCGAACAGCGGCCGGTACCCGATGCGCAGGTACAGCGCCCGCGCCTCCGGCTGCCGGGGACCGGTGGTCAGGTAGATCCGCCGGTACCCGCGCCGCCCGGTGGACCGAACTCATCTGTCAGGGAACCGCGTCATCTCGTCGATCTCGCCGTACCTGGTCCGGTAGTCGGCGTCGAGCTGACTGAGCAGCGGTTCCGCCCTCGGGTCCCGGACCACGACGTAGTGGAAGGCGCCGGGTGGGAGTTCCGGCACGTCAGGCCGGCACCGCGAGCTTGGCCGCGTCCCGCTTGGCGACCTCTTCGCGCACGATCGGGATGACGTAGCGACCGAAGTCGATGGTGTCGTTGAGCATGTCGTAGCCGCGGGCGGACAGGATCGTCACGCCGAGGTCGTAGTAGTCGAGCAGCGCCTGGGCGACCGTCTCCGGGGTGCCGACCAGCGCGGTGGAGTTGCCCGCGCCGGAGGTGGCCGCGGCGGTGGGCGTCCACAGCGCCCGGTCGAACCGCTCCCCCTGTGCCGCGACGGCAAGCAGTCGCTGCGAGCCCGCGTTCTGCGGTGCGTCGGTGTGGTGGCGGCGCAGCAGCGCGTTGCCGCCCTCGCGCCGTTGCTTGATCACATCGAGGGTGCGGTAGGCCTTCTCCCAGGCGAGTTCCTCGGTCGGCGCGATGATCGGCCGGAAGGCGACCTGGATGCGCGGCAGATCGGCGCGGCCCGCCGCCCTGGCCGCGGCGTGCACGGCCTGGATCTGCTCGGCGGTCTGCGCGAGCGGCTCGCCCCACAGGCAGTAGATGTCGGCCTCGGCGCCGCCCGCCGCGTAGGCCGCCGGCGAGGAGCCGCCGAAGGAGACCTCCGGCCGGGGCAACTGGACCGGGAAGACGTCGCTGACGAAGTCGTCGAACCGGTAGTGCTCGCCGTGGTGGTCGAACGCCTCCCGGGTGGTCCAGATCCGCTTGACGATCTGGATGTACTCCCTGGTCCGGCTGTACCGCTCGTCCTTGGTCAGCCGGTCGCCCTCACGGCCCTGCTCCCTGTCATTGCCGCCGGTGATGAAGTGCACGGTCAGGCGACCATTTGCCACCTGATCGAGGGTGGCGAAGGTCTTGGCCGCATACGTCGGGTAGGAGACGTTCGGCCGATGGGCCAGCAGGATCTGCAGGGAGTCGAGTTTGGCGGCGACGAAGGCGGCCACCTGCGCTGGATCGGGTGAACCTGAGCCGTAGGCGAACAGCACCCGGTCCCAGCCGTGTTCCTCGTGCGCGCGGGCGAGCTTGAGCGTGTACTCCGGGTCGAAGGAGGCGCCGGATCGCGGCGCGGTCTCCGAGCCGTCGTTGGTGCCACCGATTCCCAGGAACTCCACAGGCATGGTCGGACCTCTCTGGCGCGCGGGCGCTCGTGGCGCGGGCGCGCGGCGTCGACCGGCCGGCACGACCGGTGTTGGCGAAGACGCGTGATGACGGGCGAGGAGCCGGTCGGCGCCGGGTCCGGCTGAGGGGTGGACCGCGCGAGCGTGTGCCGACCGGAGAAGGCGGTCAGCTACGACACGAGCTGGACCACACTCGACCGAAGTCGATGTGGTCGCGGGTCACGAGCGGCGGACGCACCAGCACGGGATCCACGGAACCGCAAGGACTTCACCGCGTCAACAGCTGCCCACAGGGTGGACCCCCGGCCGGGTTTCCTTGACACCGCGTGAGCTGCTGCGCACGATCGAAGTGCCCGGACGCGTTGAGGGGCGCGTCCCGCGTGATGACACCGCCGTCTCCGGCGATCCACCCTGCCTGACCTTCTCCCGACGCGCGCCGCCGTGGCCTCGCGTTCCCTCTTCCCGCAAGGAGATCTGGCATGCCGAGGCCAGCTGTGGTCGTCATCGTGGGCGCCGGTCCGAACGGGGCCGGTCTGCTGGAGCGGATCAGCGCCAACCTGGACGCGGCCGAGGAGTTGTGCCCTGGACCGCTGGAGATTCACCTGGTCGATCCCTTCCCGCCTGGCCCCGGACGGGTGTGGCGGCACGCGCAGTCACCATTGCTGCGGATGAACTCGATGGCCGAGGACGTCACGATGTTCACCGACGAGTCGGTGCGATGTCAGGGGCCGGTGCGCCCCGGACCCTCACTCGCCGAGTGGGCGGCCGCGGCGCGCCGGCGAGATCACCGGCGTCGAGCTTGATCCTGAGCTGATTTCGTTGCGCGGCAACGACTTTCCGACTCGTCAGGTGCAGAGTAAGTATCTGGAGTGGTTCTTCCGTCACACGATCAGGCGACTTCCGGACTCGGTGACGGTGCACGTGCACGCGACCACGGCCACCGCGGTGACCGGGAACTGCGACCAGACCCAGCAGGTCTGGCTGGCCGACCGGGTGACGCCGCTGGCCGCGGACGCGGTGGTGCTCGCACTCGGCCACCTGGACGCCGAGCCCGGACCGGAACACCGTCGGCTGGCGGCCTTCGCGGTCGAGCACGGGCTGGCCTACTTACCGCCCGAGTACTCCGCCGACGCCGACCTCTCGGCCATTCCAGCTGGTGAACCGGTTGTCGTGCGCGGGTTCGGGCAGGCGTTCATCGACCTCATGGTGTTGCTGACCGAGGGCAGGGGCGGGCGGTTCGAGTCGGTTGAGGACGGTCTGCGGTACCTGCCTTCGGGGCAGGAGCCGGTGCTGTACGTCGGCTCGCGGCGCGGAGTTCCCTATCACGCGAAGACCACCTATCGGTTGCAGGGCGAACCACCCGAACTGCCGAAGTTCTTCGACGCCAACACCATTGACGGGCTGCTGGCCCAGCCTGGCCGCCTGGAGTTCCGCCGGGACGTGTGGCCGGCGATGGCCAAGGAGATCGGCTGGGGGTACTACCGGGAGCTGTTCACCGGGCATCCGGACAAGGTCGCGATGGACTGGGCGGAGTTCGCCGGGCGCTTCGCCGGGCTGGAGTTCCTCGGGCAGCGGATGCGGGACCTGGTGGCGCGGGCGGTGCCGGTGGAGGCGGACCGGCTGGACCTGGCGACGCTGGACCGCCCGCTACGCGGGATGAGCTTCGACCGGTTCGCCGACCTGGGCGGATACCTGCACGACTACATCGAGCAGGACCTGGCGCGGCGGTCGGATCCGGCGTTCTCGGCGGATCTCGGCGCGTTCTTGGCGCTGCTGTCGGTGTACGGGCAGTTGCCGCGGCTGCTGGAGAGCGGGCGGTTGTCGGCGCGCTCGCAGGTCGAGGAGTTCGACGGCTGGTGGGCCGGGTTCTTCAGCTTCTACGCCAGCGGTCCGCCGGGTGATCGGCTGGAGCAGTTGCTGGCGTTGTCCAGGGCCGGGGTCCTGCGGTTCCTCGGGCCGGACATGTGGGTGCGGGCCGATGCCGAGCGCGGGCGGTTCGTGGCGGGCAGCGCCGGGGTCACCGAGGAGCTGATCGCGAGCGGGCTGATCGAGGCGCGGCTGCCCAGGGCGAACGCGCGGCACAGCGCGGCGGAGTTGCTGCGCAGGCTGGTGCGGGAAGGGGATGGCGCCGAGGAAGTGCTGGCCGAGGGGGCTTTCGGGCACAACACCGGGCTGTTGCTGATCCGCGGGGACGACGCCAGGGTGCTGGACCGGGACGGGCGGGCGCACCCACGGCGGTTCGCACTGGGCGCGCACACCAACGGCCGGTCAGTGGCGGCGTTCGCGCGGCCGCGGACCAACGCGCCTTCCTTCCGCCGCAACGACAACGTGGCCCGGGAGCTGCTGCGGTTCCTGGCCAGCGCGGAGCGGCCGGTCGACCTGGTGCCGGTTCCGCGCACAGCAGAATCTGAACACGTCTTTGGTGATCTTGTGCGGCGCAATCGGTGCTGATCAGCGTTTCCCAACTCCGTTGAGGTGACGCTACGCAGCCAGTTTCGTCGCTGACCCGGGTGAAGGGTGATGATCACGTTGGTCGGATCGACCCGGAAATCTCGGTAGCGTCCGGAGGCGATGGACGACAACTGGTTCCTGAATCTGGTGCTCGCACCGGCCAGCTACCTGGTGGTCCTGGTGGCCTTCGTGATCGTGCTGCGAAGGCTGCTGGGCTTCCGGGTGGGTCTGGTGCGGGCGGTGCTCGCCGCGGCCATCGGGCTGACCCTGATCCCGCCGCTGGCGCGGGTGCTGTTCGAGGCGGACAGCAAGGGCTCGCTGGTCACCGTCTGGATCGGGCTGGCGGTGCTGGTGCCGATGGTGCTGCTCGTGCTGGCCGAGGTGCTGGTGCCAACGGGCTCGGTGCCGGGTCCGGTGGACTGGCTGCGTGGACTGCGGCGCCGGTTCGGGCGTGCGCGGCGGTACTCGCAGATCAGCCGGATCGCCTTCCGGCACGGGCTCGGCCCCTACCTGCGTGGCAGCCGGAGATCGGTGCCGCAGGGGCAGTCCAAGCTGGCCAGATCGCTGTGGCTGGCGCTGGAGGACGGCGGGGTCACGTTCGTGAAGTTCGGGCAGGTGCTCTCCACCCGGCGGGACATCCTGCCGGCGGAGTTCATCACCGAGCTGAGCCGGTTGCAGCACCAGGTCGCCGCGGCGCCGTGGGCCGAGGTCGAGACGGTGCTGCGGGCGGAGCTGGGCGCCGCGCCGGAGGAGGTGTTCGCCGAGTTCGACCGGGAACCGCTGGCCGCGGCCTCGATCGCGCAGGTGCACCGGGCCACGCTGCGCTCCGGCGAGCAGGTCGTGGTGAAGGTGCAGCGGCCCGGCATCCGGCCGGTGGTCGAACGCGATCTGGACATCGTCGACCGGCTCGCCCGCACCCTGGAGGCCAGGACCCGCTGGGGCCGGGCGCTGGGTGTGGTGGAGCTGGCGAAGGGGTTCGCCGACGCGCTGCGGGAGGAGCTGGACTTCCGGATCGAGGCGCGCAACATGGCCGCGGTGGAGGCTGCCGCCGCGGTGCGTGGCGGTGATCCCGGGATCCGGCTGCCGGTGCTGCATGAGCAGCTGTGCAGCACCCGGGTACTGGTGATGGAACGGCTCGACGGTGTGCCGCTGAGCGGACGGCTGCCGGTGCGGACCGACCGGGAGGAGCTGGCCAGGGCGTTGCTGCGGTGCCTGCTGCGCAGGTGATGGTGGACGGGGTCTTCCACGCCGATCCGCATCCGGGCAACATCCTCGCGCTGGCCGACGGCCGGCTCGGACTGCTGGACTTCGGGTCGGTCGGGCGGCTCGACGGTCAGCTGCGGGGCGCGGTGCAGAACCTGTTGCTGGCCATCGACCGCGGTGATCCGGCGGCGATGACCGACGCGCTGCTGGAGGTGGTGAGCCGGCCGGATGAGATCGACGAGCCCGCGCTGGAGCGTGCGGTCGGGCAGTTCATGGCCCGGCACCTGGGTCCGGGCATGCGGCCGGATGTGGAGATGTTCACCGATCTGTTCCGGCTGATCGCCGCCTATGACCTGACGGTGCCGCCGGAGGTGGCCGCGGTGTTCCGCGCGCTGGCCACGATGGAGGGCACGCTGGCGGCGCTGGCGCCCGGGTTCAACATCGTGGCGGAGGCGCGTTCCTTCGCCACGGACAAGGTGGGTGCGGCGCTGCACCCGTCCTCGGTGAAGGAGGCGGCGAGCCAGGAGTTGCTGGCGCTGCTGCCGGTGTTGCGCAGGCTGCCGCGGCGGCTGGAGCGGATCACCGGCGCGCTGGAACGCGGGCGGCTCGGGATGAACGTGCGGTTGTTCGCCGATGAGCGGGATCGGCGAGTGCTGCGCGGTTTCCTGAACCAGGTGCTGCTCACCGTGCTGACCGCGACCACCGGCGTGATGGCGGTGTTGTTGCTGAGCACCACGGCCGGTCCGATGGTGGCCGACGGGATCAGCCTGCTGCACGTGTTCGGCTACAACCTGCTGGTGATCAGCTCGGTGATCGCGTTGCGGGTGCTGTACCTGGTATTCCGACGAGAGACATAGGAGGCCATTGGTCTGTGACAGAACCATGACGTGCCACGGGCACGGCTGATACATCGCGGATGGACGGTGTAGGCATGCGTCCCTCCTCGACCAGCCCTGCCGCTGCCTGGCGGATCGCACTGTCGGTGCCACTGTTCCTGTTCGCCTTCATAGCCATCTACCTCCAGTTCGTGCGCACCCGGGAAGGGCAGCGCTGGGAGAACGAGGTGCTGGCCGCGGGCGGGCGGGGGACGGGGTGGCTGCGCGACCGGAACTCCGGGCTGCTCGAGGTGATGGACGATCGTCCGTTGCTGATCGGCGCGGTGGTCGGCGTGATCCTGGTGGCGCTGGTCGGGCGGCGCTGGTGGGCCGGGCTGGCCGCGGTCGTGGGCATGGGGCTCACGGTGGCCGCCTCGCAGGTGCTGAAGCTGTCGCTGCTGGAGCGGCCGCGGTTGCAGACCGGGCCGTTGCCCTCGCACAACAGCTTCCCGAGCGGTCACGTCAGCCTGGCCATGGCGCTGGTGCTGGCCTTGCTGGTGGTGCTGCCCAGCAGACTTCGGGTGCTGGCGGCGGTGCCGGGCGCGCTGTGGGTGGCGTCGGTGTCGACGGCGACCATGCAGGCGGGCTGGCACCGGCTGAGCGACACGCTCGGCGCCGGTCTGCTCGCGGCCACGGTGTGCTGCCTGGTGGTGAGCCTGTTGCTGGCGCTGGGCAAGGCCCGTCGGGCGGCGCACCGGCCAGGTCCGCTGGGGCTGGCGCTGGGCTGGGTCGCGGCGGTGGTCGCGATCGGCTGGTTCCTGGTGCGGTACAGCGACGTGGACGCGACGGCGACAGAGATCGCGATGGCGGCCGCGCAGTCGGCGAGTGTGCTGATCGTGCTGGCGGTCACGGCACTGCTGCGCTCGGTCGAGCTGCTCGCGCCCGTGGCGGTGCGCGGGGAATCGCCCGCGCCGCCGGTGGTCGAGCCGCCGTTGCCGGGTCCGCTGCCGGGGCCGTTGCCTGGGCAGCGTCGGGTGGTCAGCCCGGAAGAGCTGCGCTACTACCGCCAGCAGTTGGTGCCCTGAGCGCAGGCTTGGCGTCGCGTGCCGCGTTCCCGGCTGGGGGCGCGGCACGCTGTTGTGCGGGTCCGGCGGGCCCCGCGGGTCCGGCGGGCCGGTGGCCGGTGATGTGCCGCGGTGCGCGAGAACGTACGGTGCCAGCCGAGACCGACGGCGTGGTGGCGGCGGACCGGGTTGTGGCGGCGGACCGGGTTGTGGCGGTGCACAGCGTGGTGGCGATGGACAGCGTGGTGGCGATGGACAGGGCGAGGGCTCCGCACCTGGTGGTCAGGTGTGGAGCCCTCGTTTGTCCGGGTGGGCTTACGGCTTGTACTTGGGCGGCGGCGTGTTGGCTGCGGTGGCGCGGGGCATGACGGTGGTGGAGACCGGGCCGTCCATGACCGCGCCGTGGCGCATCAGCCAGGCCGAGACCTCGGTTTTCACCACGGCCAGGGTGGGGCGGCGGCGGGGATCCGGGTCCAGGGCCGCCGCGAGCAGGTGGCGGTGGGCGCTCTGCTGCGGGAGATGGGTGCAGGGTGTGCCCTTGGCTGCGGCCATCAGGGCCGAGACCGGGGTTTCGAAGACGCCTCGGGGCGGGTGGGCGGCCAGGGCGTAGCTGACCGTGGCGGCGAGTTGCCAGGCGTCGGCGGCCGGGGAGGCGGACGCGCCCGCGGCGACCTCGGGGGCGATGAAGTCCGGGGTGCCCATCATCATGCCGGTGGCGGTCAGGGTGCTGTCGCCCTTGGAGCGGGCGATGCCGAAGTCGATGAGGTGGGCGGTGCCGCCCTCGTCGAGGACCACGTTCGCCGGTTTGACATCGCGGTGCAGCACGCCCTGGTCATGCGCGTCGGCCAGGGCGCCCGCCATGGTTGCCCACAGGCGGGCGGCGGAGACGTCGTCGATGACGCCGTCGTTGTGCACCGCGTCGGCCAGGGTGCCGCCCTCGATGTACTCCATGACGATGGCCAGGCCGTCGGGTTCCTCGACCACGTCGTAGACCCGGACGCAGTTCGGGTGCCGGACGGCGGCCAGGGCACGGGCCTCGCGGAGCATGCGTTGCTCGGTCTCGGCGTCGGGGGCGTGCGCCAGCTTCACCGCGACGGTGCGGCCGAGGCTGGTGTCCATGGCGAGCCAGACCTGGCCGAAGCCGCCGGCGCCGAGTTTGCGCAGCCTGCGGAACCGGCCGCCGGCGGGTTGCCAGACGCCGCCGCGGGGCAGCACCGGGGTGGTGCGGGTGGCGCCGGAGGGCATCCGGCCCGCGCCCACGGCGGCACCGGCGACACCGGCGGCTGCGGCTCCGGCCGCGCCGCCGAGGAAGGCGGGCAGGGGGCCGGGGGTGTTGGCGAGGGCGGCGGCTGGGGCTTTGAGGGTCGGGGGCTTGCCGCTGGCGACCACGGGCGGTCGGAGTGGGGGCTGACCGGTGGCGTTGGGCGGGGACTGCTGGCCTGCGGCTGTCGCGGGCGGTTGACCGGCGACCAGGGTCGGCGGGGGCTGCTGGCCCGCGGCCGTGGTGGGGGCATAGTGGCCCGCGATGACCGTGCGCTCCTGGCCGGTGACCACGGTGCGGGGCTCCTGGCCCCGGACGACCGTGGGGGGTTCCTGGCTCCTGACCACGGTGGGCGGCTCCTGGCCTGCGGCGCCCGTGGGGTTGCCCTGACCGGCGACCACCGTGGGCGGGCTCTGGCCGGTGACGACCGTGGGGGGCGCGGGCTGGCCCGCGGAGTGCGGCATCCCCTGGCGGCCTGGGGCCGGTGCGGTGTGCGGGCGGGGTGCCGGGTTGCGGGGTTGGGCGGACTGGACTGAGGGGCGGTGGGTGGCGACGGGGGCCGCGGCGGCGTTGGTGGTCACCTTGGTGGCGGGGACCGGTTCGGCCAGGCGGACGGCTGGGTCGATGCGGGTGGGGTTGGGCGGTGCTGTGCTGGGTTTTCTCGGCAGTTGGTTGGACGCCGGGCGTACCGGTTCCGCCAGGGGCTTCGGTTTGGGGGGCGGCAGGGGCTTGCGGGGTTCCAACTGGCGCCTTTCGGCTGGTTCGGGGTCGCGTTCGGAGCGGCTGATCACCGAACGCCGGGGGGAGCCGATCAGCATCACGACGAAGATGCCCGCGATCGAGGTCGGCAGGAAGCCGAGCCACAGGTGGCCGAGGATGCTGGCGCTCAGCGGGACCGTCAGGACCGCGAGCAGCACGAAGGGCAGGCGGAAGAACAGCCAGGCCGGCCACTTGGGGCCGCGGCGGAAGGCGAGCAGGCTCTGGATGATCAGGGCCAGCAGGATCAGCACCGGCAGCACGCCGAGCAGGATGATGTAGCCGATGGCGCCCAGCCAGCTGGTCGCGCCGCCCGGGTTGAACAGGGCGTCCGCCGCCTCCGGGGCGTTGGCCAGGTACTGGCCCTGGGTGCCCAGCAGGCAGAAGTCGCGGCCGAAGCTGCCCAGGTCGGCGGAGAGGCCGCCGGTGGGCACGCCGCGGGCGGCGGCGGTGATGATCCGGTCGGTCGCGGTGAACGCCATCCAGGGCAGCACCAGGGTGCCGAGCAGGCCGAACAGGGCGATCGGGATGGTGGTCGCGGGGGTGTACCGGTTGCCGATGCCGTGTCGCAGCAGGGCCACGCACACCGCGCCCAGCGGTGGCAGCAGGCCGAAGACCACGCCGGCGGCGGTGACGGTCCAGGCCCAGTCACCTGGGCAGACCGCGAAGCCGAACAGGCGGTGCAGCGTCGACAACAGCGAGCCGACCAGATGGACGACCGCGTCCACGAACCCCTCCATCCCCACTTCACCGGAAGCTGACGACATCCACCCTATTAGTCCTTACATCGGGTGTACGTGTCCGCACGCTCCGCGAGTGGGTTTTTCGGGCCTACTTAGCGCACTGGCAACGGAAAAGCCACTGGACTGTGACGTCCGGAGCGATCAACGGCCCGCACTCCAAAGAACACGTTGTCCTTCGACCGCTTGACCGTCGCCCGGGTGACATCGCCTACCGGCACCACATGGGTCCACCAGGTGTCCGTGGTCTCCCGCCAGAGGATCTCGTACCCGGCCAGGTCCGGTTCCGGGCCGCGTTGCCAGACCAGCTCGGTGTCGTTGGTCAGGGCCTGGGTGAGGATGCCGACGCCGGCAGGGGTGCCGGGCGCCTGGGCCAGGGACCACAGGGTGGCCAGGTTCACCTTGGCCACGCGGGCGATGTAGTCGAAGTCGCAGAACTCGGGCAGGTCGCCGTACTGCTTGCCGTCCTGCACCCGGACGTCCTGGTGCTGGTGCGCGAAGTCCTCGTTCGGCTCGGTGAAGCGGGCCGCCGGGAAGCCCAGTTCCAGGAACGGGATGTGGTCGCCGCCGCGCAGGTAGCGGTCCCTGCGGTGGATCACCCGGACGTTCATGCCGGTGACGTCCTCGCCCGCGACCTGGCGCACGTACCTGGCCAGCTGCCGGGTGGCCGAATCGTTCTCGCCGCCGACCGAGCGGCGGATGGTGGCCTGCTCGGGGGTCTCCGAGGTGGGCACGCCCTCGGCGAAGAGCCGGACCGTGCGCGGGTCCTTGCTGCCGTCATCGGCCGTGCTGCTGCCCACGATGTCGTTGGTGAACATGCCCTGCACGTCCGCGCCCGCCGCCTTGAGCTGCCTGGCCAGGTGCCGGGAGCCGTGCAGGCCCTGCTCCTCCCCCGCCACCGCGGCGAAGATCACCGTGGCCTCGATGGGCCGCTTCGACATGATCCGGGCCAGTTCCAGCACCACCGCCACGCCCGAGGCGTCGTCGTCGGCGCCGGGGGCGTCGCTGACCGCGTCCATGACATCGGAGGCCCGGGAGTCGTAGTGGCCGGCGACCACGTAGGTGCGCTTGCCGCCGCCACTGCCGCGCAGGGTGCCGAGCACGTTGGTGATCTTGGTGGGCACCGGGATGCGCGGGTCGGGCGGCTGGATGTAGGACTGGAGTTCTACGGTCAGCCTGCCGCCCGCGGCCGCGGCGTAGCGGTTCAGCTCGGCGAAGAGCCAGTCCCTGGCCGCGCCGATGCCGCGCTTCGGGTCGTCCTGGCTGGACAGGGTGTGCCGGGTGCCGAAGGCGGCGAGGGCGCGCACGGTCGCCTCGATCCGCTTCGGGTCGATCTCCCGCAGTAGTGCCCGCAGTTCCCGGTCAACCGGCTTGCCACCAGCGGCGGAGGTCTCCGGGGCGGCCTGGGCGGCGCCCGCGGGGAAGATCAACGGGGCGGCCGCGGTGGTGAGGGCGGCCGTCAGGAAGGTGCGTCGGCTGGGCGACTCAGGGGCCATGCCCACTGTCTAGACAGTCAGGGCGTGACTGTAAATACGCCAAGGGAACCGATTACCGGGGAAGTAGCCGGGGTTCGTTCGCGTTATGTCGAACATGGCCCTGTCTCGTGCTGTTCCGCTGTCCGTGCTCGACCTCGCGACCGTCACCAACGGCTCCACCGCCTCGGTCGCGTTGCGCAACACCCTCGACCTCGCCGCGCAGACGGAGAAGCTGGGCTATCACCGGTTCTGGCTGGCCGAGCACCACAACATGCCAGGGGTGGCCAGCAGCGCGCCCGCGGTGCTGATCGGCCAGGTCGCCGCGGTCACCAAGACCCTGCGGGTGGGCTCGGGCGGGGTGATGCTGCCCAACCACCCGCCGCTGGTGGTGGCCGAGCAGTTCGGCATGCTGGAGGCGCTCTACCCTGGCCGGATCGACCTGGGCATCGGCCGCGCGCCGGGCACCGACCCGCGGACCGCGCACGCGCTGCGCCGCTCCACCGCGCCGCTGTCCGCCGACGACTTCCCCGAGCAGCTCACCGAGCTGACGCACTACTTCGACGAGATCGGCCCTGGTGAGCCGGAGCCCGCGGTGCGCGCGGTGCCCGCCCCCGGCAACCGGCCGCCGCTGTGGCTGCTGGGTTCCAGTGGCTACTCGGCCCAGCTGGCCGGGCTGATGGGGCTACCGTTCGCCTTCGCGCACCACTTCAGCGCGGAGAACACGCTGCCCGCGCTGCGGCTCTACCGGGACAACTTCCGGCCCTCGGCCGAGCTGGACCGTCCCTACGCCATGGTCTGCGCCTCGGTGATCGCCGCCGACAGCGATGAGCAGGCGCGCTGGCTGGCCGGTCCGGGCGGGCTGTCCTTCCTGCGGCTGCGCAGTGGCCGTCCCGGGCTGATCCCGACCGAGCGGGAGGCCGCGGACTACCCGTACTCGCCGATGGAGCGGGAGTTCGTGGAGGCCAGGCTGGCCAGTCAGATCATCGGCGGGCCGGAGCAGGTGGCCGCCGGGATGGAGCAGCTGCTGGCCGAGACCGCGGCGGATGAGCTGATGGTGACCACCATGGTGGCCGGGCACGCTGACCGGCTGCGGTCCTACGAGCTGGTAGCCAAGATCGCGGGCTGACCGGAGACAAGAGAGAGCCCCGAGGCCGCTGGGGGTCCGGCCTCGGGGCTCTAAGGTCTCATGATCTTGGCGGTGTGAACCACCATCGCGCTGAGACTCAGTAACTATAGCTCGCGGATCGCGGCGGAGCACATCCTCCAATCGAACGGATGGGATGCCGTTCTACTAGTCACATGGAGTGAGTACTTTTCGCCAGTCGGGAGTACTCCGTGAGTTGGGCCACCACGAATCGATGGTCTTCTACCTGCGGCAGTCCGGACACCGTCACCGAACCCACCACGCCGACGCCACGCACCGTCACCGGGAACGAACCGCCGTGCGCGGCATAGCTGTCCTGGTCCAGCCGCATGGTCTCCTCGAAGGTGCTGCCCTTGGCCCGGCAGCGCTCGCCGACGAGGAACGAGCTGTGCCCGAACCGGGCCACCACCCTGGCCTTGCGTTCCACCCAGGCGTCGTTGTCCGCTGAGGTGCCGGGCAGCGCGACGTGGAAGAGCCGCTGGCCGTTGCGGTGGATGGCCACCACCACCGGCAGCCCGGCCGCCCGCGCCGCGGCCACCAGCTGGGAGCCGAGTTCCCACGCGGTGTCGTTGTCGAAGCGGTCGAACTGGAGGTCCAGTTCCTGCTCGGTCAGCTCGTCCAGGGTCCAGGGGCTGGTCATGCGGTCACCACCACGGGCTCGCGGGTTTCAGCGGACCGCTTGGCCGCCTCGATGATCTCCAGCGCGGCGATCGCCTCGGCCGGTTGGACCGGCAGCGGCGCGCCCGTGCGCAGCGCCGCGACCACCGCGGCGTAGAAGTCCTGGTAGGCGCCGGGCTCGGTCTGCAACGGGACCGACTCCGCGCCAACGCCGAGCTGTCCCCAGGCCGACTGAACTTCGGTCCCCCAACCCGGTGAACCTGGTACGCCGCCCGCGGCCATCGCGTCCTCCTGCGGGTCCAGGCCGAACTTGGTGTAGCCGGCCTGGTCGCCGAGCACCCGGAAGCGCGGGCCGAGCTGCGCGGCCAGGGCGCTCATCCACAGATGCGAGCGGGTGCCGTCCTGGTGGGTCAGCGCGACGAAGGCGTCGTCGTCGACCTGGACGCCGCCGCGGACCTGGCCCATTTCGGCGTACACCGAGGTCACCGGGCCGAAGAGCTGGAGCGCCTGGTCGACGAGGTGCGCGCCGAGGTCGAACAGGATGCCGCCGGCCTCCTCCGCGCCGGGCAGCTCGCGCCAGTTGTCCCAAGGGGTCGGCGCCCAGCGCTCGAACCGGGACTCGAACCGGTGCACCCGGCCCAGCCGCCCGTGGTCCAGGAGCTTGCGCAGAGTCAGGAAATCGTTGTCCCAGCGGCGATTCTGGAACACGGTGAGCGGCACCCCGGCGGCCGCGGCGCGGGTGGCGAGCAGTCGGGCCTGGTCGGCGCTGGGCGCGAACGGCTTGTCCACCACCACCGGCAGGCCGGCCTCGATCGCGGTCAGCGTGAGCGGCACGTGGGTGCGGTTGGGCGTGGCCACGACCACCAGGTCGAACTCGTCCCTGGCGGCGAAGAGGTCCTCGGCGGAGTCAAGCACCCTGGCTTCCGGATGCCGGGCACGCAGTGCGGACTGGCGTTCCGGGTTGGCGGTGACCACGGCGCTCAGCCGCAGACCGGGGGTGGCGGCGATGAGTGGGGCGTGGAAAACGGCGCCTGCGATGCCGTAGCCCAGCACCCCGACACGCAAGTCGTCTGTGGAGACCATAACCTGATTAAAACAACACTGTTGATTAACAGCAAGGTGTCATGATCTGAAACTGATGTCCGAACCGTCGACCCCGCGACCGCCTGCGAGCGGCGCCAACCTCCGCGCGCTGCGCGGACACAACAGCACGCTCGTGCTCGACCTCATCCGCGGCACCGAGGGCCTGAGCCGGGTGGAGATCGCCCAGCGCACCGGGCTGACCGCGCAGGCGGTGTCCAAGATCGTGGGCAGGCTGATGGAGGAGGGCCTGGTCGCCGAGTCCGGTCAGGCCGCGCCGACCGTGGGCAAACCACGCACGCTGCTGCGGCTACTGCCCGAGGCCCGGTTCGCCCTCGGCGCGCACGTGGACCGGGACGAGCTGCGGTTCGTGCTGGTCGACCTGGCAGGCACGGTGCTGGAACGCCGCCGGGTGCCGATGCCCGCCGAACCCACGCCGGACGTGGTGATCCCACTGCTCGCCCAGCACGCGCTGAGCATCGTCAACAGCGGTTCGGTGCCCCAGGAACGGCTGCTCGGCCTCGGCATCGGCTGCCCAGGCCCGCTGGACCACCACACCGGCGTCGTGCACCAGGCCACCCACCTGCCCGGCTGGGTGGACGTGCCGCTGCGCGACCGGGTGGCCCGGCTGACCGGGCTGCCGGTGATCCTGGACAAGGACACCAACACCGCGATCGTGGCCGAGGGCTGGCGCGCGGAGGGCCTGGCCGAGGCCGCGCTGGTCTACATCGGCACCGGCATCGGCGCCGGACTGGTGCTCAACGGCGTGGTGCACCGCGGCAGCCGGACCAACGCGGGCGAGTTCGGGCACACCACGCTGCAGGCCACCGGACCGCACTGCGCGTGCGGGCGGCGCGGCTGCGTGGAGGTGCTCTGCTCCCCCGCCACCGTGCTGGCCAGGGTGCGGCGCAGGCGCGGCACCGGCGGGCCGCACTCGCCGATAAACCCCGAGGTGCTGCCGGAGTTCCAGCAGCTGTGCGCGGACGCGGCGGCAGGCGACACGGTGGCGCGGGCCGAGCTGACCAGGGCGGCCCGGCTGCTCGGCGGCGCCATCGCGGACCTGGTGAACCTCCTGGATATCGACCAGGTGGTGCTGGCCGGGCGCGCGGTGGAAGCGGGCCGGGAATATTACGTGCGAGAGATCGAGCGCGCGTTGCGAACCCAGATCCGCTCGCCCGAGTGGCAGCCGGTCAAGGTCAGCGTGTCCGATCTGGCGGAGGACCTGGTCGCGGCGGGTGCGGCGATGTTGCTGCTGTCCACCTTCTACGGGCGGCAGCAGCTCGGCCAGGCGCGCCGCGGCTGAGCTACTCGGCCGCGGCGTCCTCGGCCTTCTTGTCGCTCTCCCGGCTGCCGTCCAGGTTGATCCCGCGGAAGCTGAGCACCAGCAGCGCGACCGCGCCGAAGAACAGCGCGATGTCGGCGACATTGCCGACGAACCAGCCGTTGTAGTCGATGAAGTCGACCACGTGGCCGCGGGCGAACCCTGGATCGCGGAAGAGCCGGTCCAGCAGGTGTGTGCTCGCGCCGCCGAGCAGCAGGCCCAGCGCCAGCGCCCAGCCGGTGGAGCGGACCCGCAGCGCGATCCACACCAGCGCGATCACCGCCACGCCGCTGAGGATGGCGAAGACCCAGGTCGAATCGGCGCCAAGGGAGAAGGCCGCGCCCGGGTTGTAGAGCAGCCGGAAGCGGATGAACTCCCCGATCACCGGGATCGGGGCCTGGCCGGTGAGCGCGTCCACCGCCCACAGCTTGGTGAGCTGGTCCAGCACCAGCAGCACCGCGGCCACCAGCAGGATCAGCGGCAGACGGCGGGGCGCGGCGGGGTTCGCGGGCGTGGTCTCGGTGCTCATCACCCGACAGGGTAAGCCGAGCGATCGAACTCCGCCGCTCCCAGCTGTCTCCCAGGCCCGGTCCAGGGTTCTCGCACATCCGGCGGCCATACCTGACACCGGTCGCGAGAAACGCGGCCGTGGCGTGGAGGGTTGGTGATCGACATGGGTGGTGCGGCCGTGACCAGGGGCGCCGGACCCCGGGCTGAACGTCCGGAGCGGCAGCGGACCGCGAGCGTGGACATCGTGGTGCCGGTGTTCAACGAGGAGAAGGCGTTACCCGGCTGCCTGCACGTGCTGCACGCCTACCTGAGCGCGCACTTCCCGTTCGACTGGACCATCACCGTGGCCGACAACGCCAGCACCGACGGCACGCTCACCGTGGCCAGGCGGCTGGCCGGGGCGTCGTCGCGGATCCGGGTGCTGCGGCTGGAGGAGAAGGGCCGCGGGCTGGCGCTGCGCACCGCGTGGGGCTGGAGCGACGCCGATGTGGTGGTCTACATGGACGTGGACCTGTCCACCGGCCTGGACGCGTTGCTGCCGCTGGTCGCGCCGCTGGTGAACGGGCACTCCGACCTGGCCATCGGCTCTCGGCTGGCGGCGGGGTCGCGCACGGTGCGCGGGCCACAGCGGGAGTTGATCTCGCGCGGCTACAACTCGCTGATCCGGCTCGCGCACGGCGCCCGGTTCTCCGACGCGCAGTGCGGGTTCAAGGCCGCGCGGGCCGAGGTGATCCGGCCGCTGCTGGAGAAGGTCGCGGACAACTCCTGGTTCTTCGACACCGAACTGCTGTTGCTGGCCGAGCACAACGGGTTGCGGGTGCACGAGGTGCCGGTGGACTGGGTCGAGGACACCGACAGCCGGGTGCGGATCGCGAAGACGGCCTGGGAGGACGTGCGCGGGCTGCTCCGGGTGGCGCGGGCCAGGGCGAGCGGAACGGCCACCGTGCACAACCTGCCCACCCGGCCGGACCCCGCGCCGATCCACCCGGACGCGGTACTCGGGCGGCGGGACAGTGGGTTGCTGTGGCAGCTGGTGTCCTTCGGGCTGATCGGCGCACTGTCCACTGTGGCCACCGCGGCGCTGTACGCGTTGTTCCGAGGCTGGCTGGATCCGTTGCCCGCCAACCTGTTCGCGCTCACCCTGACCACGATCCTGAACACCGAGGCCAACCGGCGGTTCACCTTCCTCGGCTGGAGCGGGTCGAAACGCCGGGTGCACCTGCAGGGGCTGCTGGTCTTCGCGTTGTACTACGCGCTCACCTCGGGCGCGCTGCTCGCGCTGCACGCCGCCGACCCTGATCCCTCGCGCTGGCTGGAGATCAGCGTGTTGCTGACCGCCTCGGTGCTGGGTACGGCGGCCCGGTTCGTGGTGCTGCGCAGCTGGATCTTCCGTGATGGCAAGGAGAAATACGCATGACCAGGACTCGTTGGCGGCCGTGGGCGCTGCTCGCGATCTGTGTGCTCGCCGCCGTGCTCTACGGCTGGGCGCTCGGCTCGGCGGGCTGGGGCAACGCGTACTACTCGGCCGCGGTGAAGTCGATGTCGCGGAGCTTCACCGATTTCCTGTTCGCCTCCTTCGATCCGGCCGGGGTCGTCACTGTGGACAAACCCCCGATGGGGTTGTGGCCGCAGGTGCTGTCGGTGTGGATTTTCGGTTACAGTGGCTGGGCGGTGTTGCTGCCGCAGGTGATCGCCGGGGTGGCGGCGGTGTTCCTGTTGCACCGCACGGTGCGACGCTGGGCGGGCGAGCATGTCGCGTTGCTGGCGGCGCTGGTGTTCGCGCTGACGCCGATCACGGTGGCGATCAACCAGGACAACAACCCGGACACGTTGCTGGTGCTGTTGCTGGTGGCCGCGGCCTACGCGCTCACCAGGGCGGTGGAACGCGGAATCCCGGCGGGCAGCACGACTCGGTGGCTGCTGCTGGCCGCTTTCCTGATCGGCTGCGGGTTCCTGACCAAGATGTTGCAGGCGTGGATCGTGGTGCCGGTGTTCCTGGCCGCCTACTTGGTCGCCGGGATCGGCACGGTGCGGCGACGGATCGCGGATCTTGTCGCGGCAGCGGGGATGCTGGTGGTCTCGTCGTTCTGGTGGGTCGCGGTGGTGGACCTGTGGCCGGGTGAGAAGCCCTACATCGGTGGCTCGACGGACGGGTCCGCGCTGGATCTGGTGCTGGGGTACAACGGTTTGGGGCGGATCTTCGGCCGTGGCGCCGGCGGCGGACCGGGCGGCGGCACGCCGCCGCCGGGGGCCGAGGCGCCCAGCGGCATGATGGGTGGCGGTGGGTTCGGTGGCACGGCCGGGCCGTTGCGGATGTTCAACGAGCAGATCGGCGGGCAGATCAGCTGGCTGCTGCCGTTGTGCGCGGTGGCGCTGGTTGTCGTCGCGGTGACGGTGTTCCGGCGCGGGGTGAGCGGGCAGGTCCGCGCGGGCTGGGTGCTGTGGGGTGGCTGGTTGCTGGTCACCGGGGCGGTGTTCAGCTTCGCCGAAGGGATCTTCCACCCGTACTACACCACGATGCTGGCGCCCGCGGTGGCGGCGGTGTCGGCGGCGGGCGGGCGGGAGTTGTGGCGGCGGTACCGGGCTCCGGGGTTCCTGTGGCTGTTGCTGCCGTGGGCGGTGGCCGGGACCGCGGCCTGGGCGTTCGCGCTGACCTCGCGGGACACCGGCTGGCAGGGGTGGACCCGGTGGGCGGTGGCGGCCCTCGGCGGGTTCGCGGTGCTGGCACTGGTGATCGGGCGGCTGCCGCGGGGTGTGCTGGTGCGGCGAGTGGGGGCGGTCGCGGCGGTGGCCGGGTTGTTGCTGACGCCCGCGGTGTGGTCGGCGGAGAAGGCGTTCGCGGGCACGGCCGGGGCGATGAACGGGACCAATCCGACCGCGGGTCCGGCCACGGCCGGGTTGGGCGGGCGGGGTGGGGCGCGGCCCGGTGGCGCGGCGGGGCAGGGCGCGTTGCCGCCCGGGGCCGATGGGCAGGCGCCGGACGGCGGGCAAGGTGGCGGGCAGGCGCCGGATGGCGGGCAGCCGCCGGGCAGCGCGCAGGGCGGCGGACAACCGCAGGGTGGCGGGCAGGGCGGCGCGACGGGCGGTGGGCAGCCGCCGGGCGGGGCCCGGCTGGTGCTGGGCGGCGGGTTCGGCGGGCGGGGCACCGAGTTGACCGCGGCGCAGAAGAAGATCCTCGACTACGCCAACGCCAACTCCCGCGGCGCCGAGATCGTGCTGGCGGTGGAGGGCGGGTCGATGGGCGCGTCCGCGTTCCTGATCAACAGCGAGGTCACCGTGATCGGCATGGGTGGGTTCTCCGGTGGGGATCCCGCGCCCAGTGTCGATCAGCTGACCCGGTGGCAGGCCGAGGGCAAGCTCGCGTTCGTGCTCACCGAGGGCCCCGGCGGTCGTGCTGGCCGGGGTGGCGCGACCGGGCGGGCCACCTGGATCGAGCAGAACTGCGTGCTGGTGGATCCGGGCGCCTACGGCGGGACGGCCACCGGGCCGAAGTTGTACTCCTGCCTCACCTGATCGGGGCCATCCAGCAAGCTCCCAGGAAACTCCCAGGCTGGGCGGGAAGACTGGTGGAGTGGACGCCGCTGACTCCTCCCGCCCGGCCAGGGTGCTCGTCGTCGACGACGAGCCCAACATCCTGGAGCTGCTCTCGGCCGCGTTGCGGCTGAGCGGGTTCGAGGTGCACGCGGCGGACACCGGGGCCAGGGCGCTGACGGTGGCGCGCGAGGTGGTGCCGGACATCGTGATCCTGGACGTGATGCTGCCCGATCAGGACGGGTTCACCCTGGCCAGGCGGTTGCGGGCGGCGCAGGAACGGCTGCCGGTGCTGTTCCTGACCGCGCGGGACGGAGTGGCCGACCGGATCGCCGGACTCACCGCGGGCGGCGATGACTACGTGACCAAACCGTTCAGCCTGGAGGAGGTCGTGCTGCGGTTGCGGGCGATCCTGCGGCGCACCAGGGCGGTGGCCGAACCGGCCGGGGTGAACGGGAAACTGCGTTACGCCGATGTGGAGCTGGACGAGGACGCGCACGAGGTACGCCGGTCCGGAACGCTGATCACGTTGTCCCCCACCGAGTTCAACCTGCTCCGCTACCTGATCACCAACGCGGAGAAGGTGGTCAGCAAGGCGCAGATCCTGGACCGGGTGTGGAGCTACGACTTCGACGGGGACGGCCGGATCGTCGAGTCCTACATCAGCTACCTGCGGCGCAAGCTGGACTTCTGCGATCCGCCGCTGATCCACACCATCCGCGGCGTCGGCTACACCCTGCGGCTGCCCCGCTCCGGTGCGCGATGAGGCGGCCGCTGACCCTGCGCACCCGGCTGCTGGTCACCCTGCTGTTGTTGTCCGGACTGGGACTGGCGGTGGTCGCGGTGACCAGTCAGCTGCTACTCGCCCGCTCGCTGATGTCCAAAGTGGACGAACAGTTGCAGGGACTGGCCCGGCCGTTCAGCAACGACCGCCCGCCGCCGCGCAACCGGCCACCGGACGGCAGGCCGGAGCGGCAGCTGCCCACCGACGCCAGGGTGCTGTTCTTCAGCGCGGGCGGCGATCTGCGGGACACCCTGGGCAACCTGCCCGGCGACCTCAGCGGCCCCGACCTGTCCGGTCTGGACCGCGCCGAGCTGCAACGCCGGACCGACAAGCCGTTCGTGGTGGCCGGCAAGGCCGGTGGCAGCGACTGGCGGGTGCGGGTGATGGTGACCCCCACCGGGGACACCGTGGTCACCGCGCATTCGCTGGCCGGGCTGGACGCCACGCTCAACCAGCTGCTGGTGATCGAACTGGTGGTCGGCGTGCTGGTGCTGGGGCTGATGGCCGCGGCGGCGACCGTGGTGGTGCGCATCGGGTTGCGGCCGCTGAACCGGATCGAGCAGACCGCGCAGGGCATCGCGGGCGGCGAGATCGACCGGCGGGTGCCGGACAGCGATCCGCGCACCGAGACCGGGCGGCTGGGCGCGGCGCTGAACGTGATGCTCGGACGGCTCGGCGACGCGCTGCGCGAACGCGAGCAGTCCGAGGGCAGGCTGCGGTTGTTCGTCGGGGACGCCTCGCACGAGCTGCGCACCCCGCTGACCTCGATCCGCGGTTTCGCCGAGCTGTACCGCAAGGGCGGCGCGCCGGAACGCGCGGACGTGGACCGGATCATGAGCCGGATCGAGGCCGAGGCCAGCCGGATGGGCCTGCTGGTCGACGACCTGCTGCTGCTCGCCCAGCTCGACCAGCAGCGGCACTTCGACTTCGCCGAGCAAGACCTGCTGGTGCTGGCGGGCGACGCCGCGCACGACGCGCGGGCGCACGAGTCCGACCGCAAGGTCACCCTGGTGGCCAAGGACGGGCCGGTGCGGGTGCTGGGCGATGAGTACCGGCTGCGCCAGGTGCTGGCCAACCTGGTGACCAACGCGCTGCGGCACACCCCGCCGGGCACCCCGGTGCGGATCACCCTGACCAGGGAAGCCGCCGCGGCACAACGGTCCGCGCCCGCGGCGGCGGCCGGGACCGCGCCGCCGACCGGGGGTGAGGTGGCGGTGCTGGAGGTGGCCGACGACGGGCCGGGTATCGCGCCGGAGCACGCGCCGCACGTCTTCGACCGGTTCTACCGGGCCGATCCGGGGCGGAGCCGGGCCAAGGGCGGTTCCGGACTGGGGCTGGCGATCACCGCGGCGATCGTGCACGCGCACGGCGGCCGGGTCGAGCTGCACACCGACCAGGGCACCCGATTCCGGGTGCTGCTGCCACTCGTATAAATACTCACTGGCAAAAATTAACCCATCCGGGAAAATGCCATCAGGTGATCCCATTACCGCGAGTATTCGATTTCCGACTTTTCGCAATTTGCGACTAGACTCGGACGCGCTGTCTCCGCTTTGAGAAAGCGAGCCCTCGCGTGAACTACCTGCTCGCCGACCGCTATCGGCTCGACGGTGAGCTGGCCCGGGGCGGGATGAGCGTGGTCTGGTACGGATTCGACACCGTGCTGGAGCGCGAGGTCGCGATCAAGGAACTGCGCACCCCGCCGGACTGGTCCGCCGCCACCGCCGCCGCCCACCACGAGCGCATCCGCCGAGAGGCCACCAGCGCCGCCCGACTGGATCACCCGAACGTGGTTCGGGTCCACGATCTGGTGAGTGCGGACGGCAGGCCGTGGATTGTCATGGAACAAATTCCGAGCCGATCACTGCAACAGGTGGTCGACGAGGACGGCGCATTGCCGCCGATGCTGGTCGCCCGGATCGGACTGGCGGTGGTGGAGGCCCTGGACAACGCGCACCATCGCGGGATTCTGCACCGGGACGTAAAACCGGCGAACATCTTGATCGCCGACGACGGCCAGATCTTCCTGACCGATTTCGGGGTGGCCCGGCTGACCGAGGCGGAAACCGCGGCCACCACCGGCGCGTTGCACGGCTCGCCCGGCTACATCGCGCCGGAGCGGCTGAAGGGCCAACTCCCCCGGCCCGCCTCGGACTTCTGGTCGCTGGGCGCGACGCTGTACACGGCGGTGGAGGGCAAGTCGCCGTACGCGCGGGAAAGCGCGGCCGCCACGCTGACCGCGACGATCACCGCGGAACCGCCGGCCACCTCGCGGGCCGGGGTGCTGGGGCCGGTGGTGTCGGCGCTGCTGCGGCGGAATCCGGTGGACCGGCCGGGCCCGGACCAGTTGCGCGAGCAGCTCGGCCGGATCATGGCCGGGCGGGCCGGTTCGCCGCCCCCGCAGAGGCCGACCACCGCGCCACCACCGCGCCGGACGCGGCTGCTCTTCGCGGGCATGACGATGCTCGCGCTGAGCGTGGCCATCCTGGTCTACCTGTCGCTGACGCCCTGACCTCAACCCGCCCGGCGAGTTGGGCCAACTGGTACGCCGGGTTGGCCGAAGTGGGCGTGCCAGTTGGCCCAAGTGCCGTCCGGGTCTTTCCAGACGCCCGTGCCGGGCGGAAAATCGGGGCTGGTCACCCCCGATGTCGTCGCGTCCCTTGGTTCCATGAGGCCGT
>NZ_JBQJIM010000055.1:0-24651 GCF_052078295.1 Crossiella sp. CA198 | reverse complement strand
TACTGAAGGAGGCCTCGTCGGGTCGGTTGTGTGTGGTAACTCAATCCAACCCGACGGGGCTCTTCACGTTCGAGGGAAGGTCAACTCCCGCGAGTTACGGACACAACTTCTGGCAACCCGCTTAGCGGGCGGACTCGCGGTCGTCCTTCTGGCCGGTCTGACCCCACCGGCCTCGGCGGCCGAACCGGCCATCACCTTCACCGATCCCCAGCTGAGCAGCGCGCTGTTCGCCACCGCGGTCCGGATCAAGGAGAACGGGGCGGTGCACGACAAGACCGTGCTGGCCTCCGCGGCCCTGCTGGACTGGCGGGTGAAAAACCCGGCCGCCGATGCCACCAGGCTCGGCGCGCACCTGACCAGCGTGCGCACCGCCTTCGACGCCCAGTTGTCCCGGCTGGACCAGGAACGCCCGCAGGCCGAACGGCTGCGCAGGCTGATGCAGATCACCTACGCCACCCCGGACACCGCGATCACCGGCACCCAGCTGACCGCGATGCTCGGCGTGGTCACCGGCCGGGACCTGGCGCAGGTGGTGCTGACCAGGGTGCAGCGGCTGACCGGCGCGCAGCAGGGCCTTGACCTGGACGCGGCGTACGCGAAGGCGCGGGCCGGGTTGTGGACCGCGGTGCACGACCGGGCCAGGACCGACGCGGTCTTCGCCGCCGTGTGGCGCGCCCAGCTCGGCGCGGCCGCCCCCGGCCAGCCGTTCAGCCTGGACCCGGCCGCCACCACGGCCACGCTCAAGGTCATCCCCGCGGTGCGCGAGCAGGTCGACCTGGACGCGCTGGTGACCAAGGCGCAGACGGGCAAGACCGCCTTCTACACCGAGGTGCTGCGCCAGTTCGCGCTGCTGCAGGCCAAGTACGACAACCACAACGGGCAGCTGGTCCAGCAGGTCAAGACGATGAGCCTGAGCGAGTCCAGGCCGGGCAGCGACACGGTGGCGCCGCCGCCGGAGAAGGTCGAGGCGGCCAAGAAGGCCCAGGCGAGCAGGCAGCAGGCCATCGACAAGGTCAAGGGCGGCCTGGACTTCATCACCGGTGTGGCCAAGTACGTCGACCCCGGCTTCGGCAACAAGATCGCCCAGTATGTGGAGACCGCCTACCAGGTCGCCACCACGACCAATACGTTGATCACCGCGATCGGCACGCTGGCCTCGGCCACCGCGATCGGCGCGGGCACGCTGGGCTACGTCGGCGCGGTGATCGGCGCCGTGGTCGGGCTGGTGCAGATCTTCGCCGGGTTGTTCGGCGGCAGCAGCGGCGCCGACCAGGCCGCGCAACAGCAGATCATGAACGCGCTCAACGCGGGCTTCGCCAACATCAACGCGAACCTGAAGACCCTGCACACCACGATGAACACCCGGTTCGACCGGGTCGACCAGGGCCTCAACCTCATCTTCCAGACCATGCAGCTCAAGTTCGGCGAGGTCATCGAGCTGATCAAGAACGTCGGCGCGAACGTGCGCGAGGTGCACGAGCAGTTGCTGACCCTGCAGTCGACGGTGCAGGACTACAACAAGGCCCTGCTGGACGGGATCAGCGACAGCAACAAGGACGAGTTCCTGGTCGCGGCCGGGCAGTACGTGGACTACCCCTTCTACAACAACGGGGCCACCCTGCCGACCTACGCCAACCACTACGTGCCAGCGGTGTCCCGGTTCCTGGCCATCGCGAACAACACCGCGCGCAACAACAACTTCGCCTACCAGGACCTGAACCAGCGCGATCCGCGGATCGCGCTGACCGCCAAGGGGCCTGCCGGGGCCATCGACTGGCTGGCCAACCACGCCAACGCGAGCTACGGGACCAGCTTCGCGGTGTCCGCCTCCCCCGGCAACGTGCCGAACGCGGACCTGTGGGCGCAGGGCGCGCGGGCCTACTACCTGACCGCGCTGCAGAACCCGGCCTTCGCCGGTCAGGAAGGCCCGGCGCAGAACCGGGCGAGCGAGATCATCGACAACGGCAAGCTGATCCGCGACCGCGCCGCCCAGTTCAGCACCCCGGCGCCAGGCACGGGCAGCCGGATCAACCCGGTGTTCCAGAAGCTGGTCGACGAGTACCTCAAGCGGCTGGGCGAGTTCACCAAGAACGTGGGCGGGCTGGCCAGGACCACGCCGGTGATGGACGCCGGGCGGGAGTTCAGCCTGTTCGACGACGCCAACCAGGCGTTGAACCCGGAGCAGCTGGCCAAGCTGATCGACCGGCCAGCCGAGTCGAAGGGGTGCGGCAACCCGCAGCTGACGGGCCCCACCCCGGCCTTCGTCGACGGCAAGAGCCTGCCGCAGGCGTTCCAGGTGGGCCGCTACATCGAGCCGCGATGGCGGCTGGACGTGTGCGTGGACAACCCGACCTGGCTGCGGGGCCACAAGAGCTTTCTGGGCAGGCGCACGGTGAACGGCGTCGTCTACATCAGGTACCAGGCCAAGGCGATGCTGGAGGTGGAGTTCCGGGAGCGGGTGGCGAGCCCGGAGTACGGTCCGGTGCTCGGCCGGATCAACCACGCCCGCAAGGAACTGCGCTGGTGCACCTGGGAGGAGGAGGAAGGCCGCCCCGAGGAGCCGAACTGCCCGCTGCCAGCGCTCGACCGGGCGATGGCCGACCCCGCGCCGTTCACCCTGCGCGCGGCCGCGAACGTCGACGGCGCCGGGGTGGCCGAGACCACCCGGCTGCTCAGCTCCCGGCGGGCCGCCTTCTACGACCTGGTGGCGCACCGCACCAACGTGGACGGGGTGGGCGAGGCGGTGGAGCTGAACAAGACCGTGCGGCTGTACCAGGCCTACGCCCAGGTCGGCCTGCCCAGGGCCACCGCGACCGATGACCAGTTGCACGCCCTGCTCTTCGGCATGCACGGCCTGGCCGCGAACACCCCTGGCCTGCCGATCCTCTCGGCCGTCTACGCCAGGGCCGCGCAGCTGGAACGGGCGAACAACGGCAACGGGCCACTGCGGGTGGAGTTGCTCGACGACGCGGAGGCTGGCAGGCCGCCGATGGACTGCGCGGTGTTCCGCCGGGCGGGCAAGGATCCGATCAGCGACTGCCTGCTGGGTGTCGCAGGCCACCGGGGTGACCGGATCAACGCCCGGATACACTACCACTTCAGCGGCCTGGTGAACGGAACCCAGACGGAGACCCTGCCGCTGGTGGACGAGGCGATCACCAACCTCGAACTGGCCCGCCAGTACGCCCGCACCAAGTATCCGGCCGGGGTCGCGCCGCGCTCCGGCGGCTGACCGCGGACACGCCCGCACCCCGCGAGTGATCGCGGGGTGCGGGCGCGGTCAGCCCAGGGTCAGCGCGTGCCGACCAGGTCGATCACGAACACCAGGGTCTTGCCGGAGAGCCGGTGCCCGGCGCCCGCGGGGCCGTAGGCGAGGTCCGGCGGGACGGTGAGCTGCCGCCGTCCGCCGACCTTCATGCCGGGGATCCCCTGCTGCCAGCCCTGGATCAGATTGCGCAGCGGGAACTCGATGGTCTCGCCGCGGTTCCAGGAGGAGTCGAACTCCTCACCCGTCTCGAACTCCACGCCGACGTAGTGCACCTCGACCGTGCCGCCGGGGGTCGCCTCCGCGCCCTCCCCCACCGTCAGGTCGGCCACCACGAGTTCGGCAGGCGGCTGGCCACCCTGGAAGTCGATTTCCGGCTTCGTCATGCGTCGGATCCCTTCATCTTCTCACCGTCAGCGGATCGCGCCCACCGTAGCCGCCGGGGCGCGGGCTCACGACACGGAGCGGTAGTGCCCGGCGATCTCGTCGCTGGTGGTCAGCCAGACCCCGGGGTGGTTGACCACGTACTCCAGTGCCTCCTCCAGGTACCGGTGCCGGAACGGCTGGTTGATCACGAACGGGTGCAGGGCCAGGGCCATCACCCGGCCGCTGTCCGCGGAGTCGGCGTAGAGCTGGTCGAACTGGTCCTTGACCACCCGGACGAACTCGGGCCCGCTCAGGCTCTTGCCGAGGAACAGGCCGATGTCGTTGAGTTCCACCGAGTACGGCACGCTCAGCAGGCCGGGCACGGTCAGCGGGTACGGCTGATCGTCGTTGGTCCAGTCCAGCACGTAGCCCAGTCCCAGCTCGGCCAGCAGCGCGGGCGTCTGGAAGGTCTCGGTGAGCGCGGGCCCCATCCAGCCGCGCGGCCGGCGGCCGGTGTGCGCCTCGATGGTGTCCACCACTTCGGTGAGGTAGGCGCGTTCCTCCTCCAGGGTCATGCCGGCCTGCAGGGTGGAGTTGTTCTTGCCGTGCGCCAGCCAGGTCCAGTCCCGCTCCCGCCCGGCCTCGATGATCCGCGGATACCGTTGCGCCACATCGGAGTTGAGCAGCACGCTGGCCCGCAGGCCGAGCCGGTCCAGGGTCTTGATCAGCCGCCAGATGCCGACCCGGGGGCCGTAGTCGCGCCAGCCGTAGTTGAGCGGGTCCGGCGCGAGGTGCGCGGTGCCGGCGAAGATGCTGGTGGAAGGCCGGTCCACCAGGTAGTGCTCGACGTTGACGCCGAGGTAGAAGGCGACCCTGGCGCCGCCGGGCCAGTGCAGCGGCGGCCGGTCGACGATCGGGCTGTACTCGAAGGGCGGGTTGTCCATGCCGCCATGCTCAAACCTTCACACTGATGTGAAGGTCAAGCGGGCAGTCCGGTCTACCCGGCAACCACGCACTTTTCGGTACGTACCTGGGGAGAACGAGCACGGCGACACGCCCGAGGCGCTATCACCGCGCGGGCGGGTTGGCGGTGGAGATCATCGACGGCCGGTGGAAACCGGTGATCCTGGCCCACCTCAAGGAAGGGGTGCACCACTACGGCGAACCGCGCCGCCGGATGCCGGGGGTCAGCGAGAAGACGCTGACCCGGCAACTCCGCCAGCTGGAGGCCGCTGGCCTGGTACGACGGGAAAGCCTGGGCGGCAAGGCGCCACACGTGGAGTACCGGCTCACCGCCGAGGGCGACGCGCCCGGCCCGGCCCTGACCGCCCCGCACGCCTGGGCTGCGGACCGGGCGGCCGGCCGCGGCATCGCCTTCGAACCGCTGCCGTAACCGCGCTACGCGAACCCGGTCGGCAAAACTCGTTCGAGCGAGCTGTTCGAACTCGCCAGAAGTCGAGCCCAACTCCCGATACGCTGTCGCATCGTGGGCCTGTCCCTCCCCCCTTTGGCGGGCCCACACCGGGCGCTGGTCTGCCCATCCCCCCTGGCCGGCCAGCGCCCCCCGGAGGCGGGACACTCGTCACCGAGTGTCACGCCCCGTGGCGGACGTGCGAGGGTAGGCGGATGAACCGCGGTCGACTCGTCCTGGTCCTCACCCTGCTCGTGGTCGCGGGCCTGCTGGCCTGGCTCGCGCTGAGCCGCTGGGACGACGCCAACAAGATCGCCACCACCGCCTCCGCGCTGGGTGCGGTGGCCTCGGTCGGCATCGCGGTCTGGGCGGCCCTGCGCACGACCAGGCCCGGCGGCACGACGATCCGGGTCTCCGGCACCGGCAAGGCCACCGCGACCGGCTCCGGCAGCGCGAACACCGGCATCCGCGGCAAGCCCGACGGCGCCGCCGAGGCGAAGAACACCGGCGAGGCCAACTCCAGCGGCGGTGACGCCAACACCGGGATCCGGCTTGACTGACCAGCCGCACCCCCGCCGGGTCGAGGTCACCGACACCGGCCCGGCCACCAGCTCCGGCGGCTACGCCAACACCGGCGTGCACATCGGCGACGTCAACCTGCTCACCGGCGTCCCGGTCCGCACCAACTACCGCCACCAGGTAAGACGGATCGCACCCCCACAACTCCTGGACCGCGAGCGCGAACTCGCCGAGCTGGCCGAGTTCTGCACCTCCCCCGACACCGCGGGCCGCTACCGCTGGTGGCAGGCGAGCGCCTGGTCCGGCAAAACCGCCCTGCTGTCCTGGTTCGTGCTGAACCCGCCGCCCGGCGTGCGGGTGATCTCCTTCTTCATCACCGCCCGCCTGGCTGGCCAGAACAACCGATCGGCCTTCCTGGACAACCTCCTGGAACAACTCCTCGCCCTACTCGGCGAAACCGTGCCCCCGTTCCTGACCGAGTCCACCCGCGAACCCCACCTGCTGGCCCGCCTGGACCACGCCGCCCAGCTCTGCCAGGACCGCGGCGAACACCTGATCCTGCTGGTAGACGGCCTGGACGAGGACCGAGGCGTCACCACCGGCCCCGACGCCCACAGCATCGCCGCCCTACTCCCGGACACTCCCCCAGCGGGCCTGCGCGTCCTGGTCGCGGGCCGCCCCAACCCACCCGTCCCCGCCGACGTCCCGCCCCACCACCCGTTGCGCACCAAGGACATCGTCCGCCCCCTGGCCCCCTCCCCCGCCGCCAAGGCCATCCGCCACGAAATGGAACGCGACCTGCACGCCCTGCTCAACGGCACCCCACTCGAACAGGACCTCCTGGGCCTGCTCACCACGGCAGGCGGCGGCCTGACCAAGTTCGACCTGGCCGAACTGACCACTTGCTCACCGTGGGAGGTCGCCAGTCACCTCAACACGGTGACCGGCCGCAGCTTCGCCCGCCGCGACAGTCACTACTTCCCCGGAAACTCCCCCGAGGTCTTCCTGCTGGGCCACGAGGACATCCAGCTCACCGCCCAGGACATGCTCGGCCCCGCCCGCCTGGATGCCTATCGCGACCGGCTGCATGCCTGGGCGGACGGTTACCGCGATCGCGGGTGGCCCGCGGGCACGCCGGAGTACCTGGTTCGTGGCTATCACACGATGTTGATGGCGCTGGGGGATCTGGAGCGGCTGACCGCGCTGGTGACCGATCCGCGGCGACAGGAGCGGATGCACGAGTACTCCGGCAGCGACAGCAACGCCCTGGCCGAGATCGTGTCGGTGCTGGCGGGGCAGGTGGAGCGGGAGCGGCCGGACCTGACCGCGATCACCCGCCTGGCCATCCACCGCGACCACCTCAACGACCGACACAACAACTTCCCGGCCGGGCTTCCGGCGGCCTGGGCGATGGTGGGGCAGGTCAGCCGCGCCGAGGCACTGCTCCAGTTCCTCAGTCCGGCCAGCACTCGCCTCGACGGCGTGCTGTTGCTCGCGGAGGCACTCACCGATCCCGCCCTCCTTGTCGAGGCCACGTCACTGGCCCGCGGCCACCGGGACCTGCTTCGGATCGCGGAGGCGCACGTCAGGATCGGCGACCAGCGCCGAGCCGCCGCGCTGATGCGCCAGGTCGAAGATCAAGCCGCCGCCGCTGCCGAGGACCAGTCCGGGATCCTGCTCGACCTCGCGCTGACGCGTTTCCGTTGCGGCGAGACCGAATTAGCCATCGAGATCATCACCGCAGTCGAGTCTGCGCCCACTCGCCCCGATCCGGTGGACCGGGCCGAACAACTGATCGAGATCGCCGATGCCCGCGCCCGAACGGGCGAGGTGACCAGCGCGCGGAGGCTGGCCGTCGAGGCAGACCGGCTGCTGCACTCGGATCCAGACCACGATGAGCCCAGGCTGCTCGACAATCTGACCAGAGTGCTGGCGCGATGCGGAGACGCCGACCGTGCCGAGACAGTCGCCCTCGGCATCACCTTCTACTCCCGGGACGACGCGCTGCGGGAGGTCGCGATCGCCTTCGCCCGCGACGGCGACCTGAGCCGAAGCGCGGCGATCATCCTGAACATGGAGTACGAGAACTCGAAGGTCAGCACGATGGTGCTGGTCGCCGCGTACCTCGACCGGCAGCAGGCCCTGGTCTGGCTCGCCGACGCCCGCACTCTCGCCGATTCCATCGAGGACGCCTACGACCGGGCACTCGCCGAGGCCGAACTCACCACCGCGCTGATCCAGATCGGGGAACTGGACCGCGCCGAGGCCAACGCTCGCGCCATCGGGGATCCCCACGCGCATGCGACCTCGTTGATCGCCGTGGCGACGGCGCACGCGCGAGCAGGGGCGACGGATCAGGCGTTCACGCTGGTCAGCGATGCCTACGCCTACGTCAGGACGCATGGCGACCGGGTTCGCCTGGCGGAAACGCTGCTCGCCACCGCGCAGGCATGCAACCGCGCCGGTGACCACCCGCGGGCCGTACGCCTGCTGGGCAAGGCCGAGCCGTGGGCCCGGGGCAGCGACAACGGCGCCGGGCGGGGGAACCTGCTGTGCCTGCTGGCCGAGGCCCTGCTCGACGCGGGCGCGTTCGACCAGGCCACAAGCCTGGCCAACACGGTTCCCGAGGACTGGCAGACGGTGGCCGCCACCTACCTCACCGAGCACCTGGCCACCAGCGGTGACCTCCCGCGTGCGGAGGCGATCGCCCGGACGATCCCCGCCCACCGGGCCAAGTACTGGGCCTTGCTGACGGTCGCGGACGCCGGTGCGACCGAGCTGATCGACGAGGTCGAAACGCACGCTGACGAAGAGGACGATCCACTCTGGCGGGCGGAACTGCGCGCCCGCCTGGCCGAGAGCATGTCCACCCATAACGGACCGCGAGCGGCTGAGTTGGTCGACCGGGCCGTCGCCACCGCACGATCGCTGGCCTTCACCCATCTCCGGTTCGCGGCGCTGGCCTCGGCCGCGCTGGGACACGCCAGGCTCGGTCAGCACCAGGAATCGGCGGCGCTGCTGGCCGAGGTGGAACGCATCGCCCAACTGGCACCGCTGGATCTGCGGGTGAATTCCGAGGTGGTGCCCGGGGTCGTCGCCGGTCTTGCCCGGATTGGCGACTTCGACCGCGCGGAGCGGCTGGTCCGCGTCCTCCCCGACGGGCTGCACCGCAGCGCGGCGTTGAGCAAGTGCGTCCGGCACCTGGCGGCCTGCGGTGATCTCGCCCGCGCTGAGCGGCTCGCCAGGGACATCACCGTGCTCGATTCCCGGGTTCAGTCGCTGCTGGTACTGGCGCAGGCCGACCCCGCCCGGCGCGACAACCTGATCGACGAGGCGGAACAGGTCGCCGGAACAACCGGCAACCCGGACTTCCAGGCCGGAATGCTGATCGACATCGCCAGGCGCGCGCCCGAACGGGCGGTACGGCTGATCGCACGGGCGATCCAGCTGCACGACCTGGACAACGCCGTCAGCGAGCTGGTCCGCGTCCTGCCCAGCGCCGTCGACACCATCGAGCAAGAGCTGGCCGTGATCTCCGGCGACTGACCGCCGCCGGAGACCCGCCAAGACCTACTTCTTCCGCTTCTCCCGCACTCGCACCGACACCTGCACCGGCGTGCCCGCGAACCCGAACTCCTCGCGGAACTTGCGCTCGATGAACCGCCGGTAGCTGGCCTCCAGGAACCCGGAGGCGAACAGCACCAGGGTCGGCGGACGCACCGCGGCCTGGGTGGCGAAGAGGACCTTCGGCTGCTTGCCGCTGCGGACCGGCGGCGGGGTGGCCGCGATCAGGTCGGACAGCCAGGAGTTGAGCTGGCCGGTCGGGACGCGGCGTTCCCAGGAGTTCAGCGAGGTGCGCAGCGCCGGGGCGAGTTTGGCCACGGCGCGGCCGGTGAGCGCGGAGATGTTGACCCGCTCGGCCCACGGCACCCGCTTGAGGTCCCGCTCCAGTTCCCTGGTCATGGCCAGGCGGCGGTCCTCGTCGACCAGGTCCCACTTGTTGAAGGCCAGCACCAGGCCGCGGCCTGCCTCGACCACCATGGTGATCACCCGCTGATCCTGCTCGCTGATCGGGGTGCTGGCGTCCAGCAGCACGATGGCGACCTCGGCGGTCTCGATCGCGGAGTGGGTGCGCAGCGACGCGTAGTACTCGGCGCCCTGGGCGAAGTTCACTCGTTTGCGCAGGCCGGCGGTGTCCACGAAGCGCCAGACCTCGTCGTCCAGCTCGATCAGCGAGTCGACCGGGTCGACCGTGGTGCCCGCGACGTCGTGCACGACCGAGCGCTGTTCGCCTGCCAGCTTGTTCAGCAGGCTCGACTTGCCCACGTTGGGCCGACCGACCAGGGCCACCCGGCGCGGACCGCCCACCGGCGCGCGGAAGTCGTCCCGAGGGCTCTCCGGCAGCACCTCCAGGACCTTGTCCAGCAGGTCACCGCTGCCCCGGCCGTGCAGGCCGCTGACCGGGAAAGGCTCGCCGAGGCCGAGCGACCACAGGCCGGCCACGTCGGCGTTGAGCCGGTCGTCGTCGACCTTGGTGGCCACCAGGATCACCGGGCGGTCGGCGCGGCGCAGCAACCGGGCCACGGTCTCCTCGGTGGTGGTGGCGCCGACGGTGGCGTCCACCACGACCATGATCGCGTCCGCGGTGCGCATGGCGTACTCGGCCTGCGCGGCCACCGCGGCCTGCAGACCGCTGGCGTCGGGCTCCCAGCCGCCGGTGTCGACCACGTTGAAGCGGCGGCCGTTCCACATCGCCTCGTAGGTCACCCGGTCACGGGTCACCCCTGGCACGTCCTGCACGACCGCCTCACGGCGGCCCAGAATGCGGTTGACCAGGGTCGACTTGCCCACGTTGGGGCGGCCGACCACGGCCAGCACCGGCAACGGCTTGGCGCCGTCCTCGATACCGCCGTCCTCGATCGCGTTCTCCACCGCGGCCCAGTCGGCCTCATCAGTCCATGTGCCGTCCAGGCTCACGCGCTGTCTCCTTCTTGCTGCTCGGCGTTGCCCGGGTACCCGGCACGCATCACGTCCAACTCCGCGACCAGTTCGGCCAGGTGCCCGCGGATCACCTCGGTCGCCTCGGTCAGGGCGGCCTTGCCCTTGCCGGCCGGTAGCGCGAACGGCGTGCCGAAGAGCACGTCAACGCGCGGCCGGAACCGGCGCCCTGATCCTTCCGGACGACGGAAGCCACGGCACGCCACGGGCAACACCAGAGCGCCACCCGATCGGGCGAGCCAGGCCGCGCCGTTGGCGGCCTTGACCACCTCGCCGGTGCCCCTGGTGCCTTCCGGGAACACCCCGACCAGCCCGCCGTCGCGCAGCAGCCGCACCGCGGTCAGCAGCGGCGTCCGGTCCGGGGCGCCGCGGCGCACCGGGAGCTGGCCGAGCCGCCGCAGGAACTTGCCGAGCGGGCCCTGGAACTGTTCATGCTTGACCAGGAACACCGATCGGCGACCGAGCACACAGAAGAGTACGGGACCGTCCAGGAAGGCGGTGTGGTTGGCCACCATGACCACCGCCCCGGTGCGCGGGATCCGCTCCCTGCGGTGCAGGTGCAGGCGGTACGGGGTGCGCGCGACCACGGTGCCGAGGCCGCGGCAGAAGTCGTTGAACCAGGGCCAGGCGCCTTCGGGCAGGCCGCTGGGGCGTTCGGTCACGGCCCGGTCCGCTCCGGCACCGCGCTCAGGCCAGCCTGCTCCGCCAGTTCGACCAGGCGGGCGACCACGCCGTCGATGTCCAGTTCGGTGGTGTCGACCTCGATCGCGTCCTCGGCCTTGCGCAGCGGCGAGGTCTTGCGGGTCGAGTCGTAGGTGTCCCGGCGCTGCACGTCGGCCAGCACCGCCTCGACCGAGGCGGCCCGCCCGGCGCGCACGTCCTGGTCGACCCGGCGCTGCGCGCGGGCCTCGGCCGAGGCGGTGAGGTAGATCTTGAGGTCGGCCGCCGGGGCGACCGTGGTGCCGATATCGCGGCCCTCGGCCACGATCCGCCCGCCTGCGGCCACCACGTCGGCGATGATCTGCTGCTGCTGGGCCACGATCAGCTCGCGCACCGCGGGCACCGCGGAGACCGGGGACACCGCGAGGGTGACCTCGGGCCCGCGGATCTCGGCGGCCACGTCCTCGGTGCGCTCCAGGTCGGCCGGGTCCGGATCGGCCAGCTCGATGGTCGGCCCCAGCGGGTCGGTGCCGACCAGCATCCGGGTGCCCTCGACCACGGCCAGCACCTTCCCGGCGTCGTTCGGGTCGACTCCGGCCCGCAGCACGGCGAGGGTGGCGGCGCGGTACATCGCGCCGGTGTCCAGGTACCGGGCGCCGAGTGCGGTCGCGAGCCGCCGGGTGACCGTGGACTTGCCGGTACCAGCCGGACCATCCACCGCCACCACGCCACGCACGCCCTGTGTCACCGTGAGCCTCCTCGCCTACCCCAACAAGCGTCCGCCGGATATTGTGCCGCCTCGGCCGGGACCCGCCCGCACCAGCCGGAACACAACTGCCGGTCCGGCAGTCCCTGATGCCGTTGCCCCGGCACGGAAATCAGCTCACCAGCACTGATGTCCGGCCGGGACCAAGGTGGCAGCGGTCACATCACATCGGCCTGGCAGCCGGGCTAATCCTTGCCCCCGTCCACCACGATCTCGCTCCCGGTGATGCCCGCGGCACCCGCCGAGACCAGGAACCCGACCGCCGCGGCGACCTCCTCCGCCGTCACCAGTCTGCCGATCGGCGTGCCCGCCGTCACCCCGGCGATGGCCTCCCCGATCTCCAGTTCGGCCCGCTTGGAGGCGATCAGCCCCGGCGTGACCAGGTTGACCGTGATCCCCGCCCGCCCCACCTCCCAGGCCAGACTGCGTGACGCCCCGTGCAACGCGGCCTTGGCCGCCCCGTACGCGACCGCCCCCGGCAGCCCGCAGTGCACCAGCGTGGTGGAGATCGACACGATCCGTCCGTGCCCCGACGCCAGCATGCCCGGCAGCACCGAGCGGATCAGTGACAGCGTGCCCTCCACGTTGTGCCGCACCAGATTCCGCCAACTCGCGTCGGCGGCCTCGACAAAGGCGGCGAGGTCCGGCCGCCGGGTGTCCGGCTGCGGCAACGCGTTGTTCACCAGCACCCCGACCGGCCCGAACCCAGCCGCCTCGATCGCCCCGAGCAGGGTCCCCGCCCCGTCCGGATCAGCCAGCTCGAACGGCAGCGCCAGCGCCGGCGTCCCGGCGTCGCGCAGCTCCGCGGCCAGGGTTTCCGCCCGCTCGGCGGCCCGCTGGTAGGTCAGCACCACCGGATGCCCCGCCGCCGCCAGCACCCGGCTGATCGCCGAGCCCAGCAGCCCGGAACCCCCGGTGACCAGCGCGGTTGCCCCAAGTTCCGCCATGATGATCTCCCCAGATAGATAGTCGGCTATGTATTTACGCAAAAACCTGCAAGACCAGCCACACCCCGCCGAGTTGGCCAAAGTCGTACGCCGAGTTGGCCAAAGTCGTACGGCGAGTTGGCCAAAGTCGTACGGCGAGTTGGCCAAAGTGGTACACCGAGTTGGCCCAAGTGGGCGTGCGAGTTGGCCCAAGTGGTACGGCGGCGCGGATCACCACCTACTCATCCCTGAGTGGCCGCTCACTCACCGCCAAAGCTACGCCGCAACAACCGCACCAACTCCGCCCGCTCCCCCGCCGCGAGCCCCGCGCCAAGCCGCACTTCCGCCTCCCGCCAAGCCTCCTCCACCGCGGGCCGGGCCGCCCGCCCCCGCTCCGTCAACCAGATCCGCACCTTGCGCGCGTCCCGCTCGTGCGCACCCCGGCGCAGGAACCCCGCGGCCTCCAGGCGCTTGACCGCCTTGGCCACCGTGGGTTGCTCGACTCCCAGCCGTTGCACGAGTTCGGCCTGGCACAGGCCGTCCTCCTGCCACAGCTCGTCGAGCAGGAAGTCCTGCCCGGCGGACAGGCCGGCCTCGCCCAGCGCCGAGTCCAGTGGCCGTCGCCACCGTTTGAAGGCGGCGAGCAGTTGGTAGGAGTCGTGCCGTCGGAGGCTCACCCTGACGATGGTAAGGTTACATAGTCGGCTATGGATTCCGCAAGCCGCGCGACGAGTTAGGGTGGAAACGTGCATGTCGAGGTCACGCCACTGCCTGGTATCGGCACCCGTCAGGACTTCCTGACCAAGACCGGCCGCCGGATCGGGGTGATCACGCATCGGGACGGCCACTTCGAGCTGATCGCGTCCAAATCGGACGATCCGGACGCGTGTGTGGCCTCGATCCCGCTCTCCACCGAAGAGGCAGGCGCGCTGGCCAGTCTGCTGGGCGCGCCGCAGCTGGTGGCTCAGCTGCGGGCGGAGCAGAACGAACTCGCCGGGGTCACCACCAAGCAGCTCCCGCTCTCCCCCGGCTCGCCGTTCGACGGGCGTCCGATGGGGGACACCGAGCTGCGCTCGCGCACCGGCGCGTCCATCGTCGCGGTGGTGCGCGCGGGCAGCGTGCACCCCTCCCCCAAGCCGGACTACATCCTCGGCGGCGGCGACCTGCTGGTGGTCGTGGGCACCGGTCCGGGCCTCAAGGCCGCGGCGGACATCCTCGACAAGGGCTGATCCTGGTGCACCACACGGCTCTGGCTCTGATCGAACTCGGCGCGGTGTTCTTCGGCCTCGGTCTGCTGGGCCGGCTGGCCTGGAAGATCGGGGTCTCGCCGATCCCGCTGTACCTGATCGGCGGCGTCGCCTTCGGCAAGGGCGGCCTCATCCCGCTGACCGGCATCGAGGAGTTCACCGGCATCGCCGCCGAGATCGGCGTGGTGCTGCTGCTGTTACTCCTCGGACTGGAGTACTCGGCGAACGAACTGGTCACCGGGCTCAAGCGGTCCTGGGTGGCCGGGGTCGTCGACCTGGTCCTCAACGCCACCCCTGGCGTGGCCGCCGCGCTCATCCTGGGCTGGGGCCCGATCGGCGCGCTGGCCATGGGCGGGGTCACCTACATCTCCAGCTCCGGCATCGTGGCCAAGGTCCTGGGCGATCTGGGCCGCCTGGGCAACCGGGAAACCCCGGTGGTGCTGTCCATCCTGGTCTTCGAGGACCTGGCGATGGCGGTCTACCTCCCGGTGCTCACCGCCCTGCTGGCCGGGGTGAGCTTCTGGGGCGGACTGTCCACAGTGGGCATCGCCCTGCTCGCGGTCTCGGTCGTGCTGATCATCGCGATCAAGTTCGGCCGCTACGTCTCCACCCTGGTCGACAGCCCCGATCCCGAGGTCTTCCTGCTCCGGGTGCTGGGGCTGGCCCTGCTGGTGGCCGGACTGGCCTCCCAGCTCCAGGTCTCCGCCGCGGTCGGCGCCTTCCTGCTGGGCATCGCGATCTCCGGCTCCACCGCGGAGAACGCCACCAAACTCCTCGAACCGTTGCGGGATCTGTTCGCCGCGGTCTTCTTCGTGGTCTTCGGCCTCAACACCGACCCGCGCGACGTGCCGCCGGTGCTCGGCGTCGCGGTCGCCCTGGTCATCGTGACCACCGCGACCAAGATGCTCACCGGCTGGTTCGCCGCCGGCCAGCAGGGCATCGCCCGACTCGGCAGGCTGAGAACCGGCGCGGCCCTGGTGGCCAGAGGCGAGTTCTCCATCGTGATCGCGGGCCTGGCGGTCGCCTCCGGCGCGGTGGACTCGCAACTCGCCCCGCTCGCCACCGCCTACGTGCTGCTGATGGCGGTCTTCGGCCCGGTGGCGGCCCGCGTGGTGGAACCCTTGGCGCGCAAGGCGGTCGCCCTGCGGACGAGAACCGCCTGACGTACGAGTTGGCCCAACTCGTACGTCCAGTTGGGCAAACCTGGCGTACGAGTTGGGCCAACTCGGCGGAGATCAACAGTACAGGTTCCCGCCCGGGGTGACACCGATGATGTTGCTGAAGTTCTGGTAGGCGGTGACCCGGCTCTGCACCTGCGCCGGGTTCTTGCCATCGCACTCCAGCGACCCGTTGATGCTCCGGATCGTCTGCCCGAACCCGTGACCGCCGACCATCGCGTTGTGCGGGGTCATCGAGCCCGGCCCGTTCTGCGTGTTCCAGTACCAGAGCGCCGTCTTCCAGGCGATCGCCGGATCGTTCTGCACCAGCCAGGGGTTGCCCAGCAGGTCGATGCCCAGCGCGTCACCGGCGGCCTTGTAGTTGAAGTTCCAGCTCAGCTGGATCGGGCCGCGGCCGTAGTAGGCGGCCTGACCGGCGGGGCAGCCATACGGCTGGGTACGGTCGCAGTAGTGCGGGTAGTTGGCGGTGTTCTGCTCCACGATGTGCACCAGGCCGCCGGTCTCGTGGTTGGCGTTGGCCAGGAACGCGGCCGCCTCCTGCTTGCGCACCACATCGGTGCCGGTCTTGGCGAAGGCCGGGAACGCCGCGACCGCGTTGAGCAGGCCCTGGTAGGTGTAGAAGGGGTTCCGGCTCGGGAACATCTGGTTGAACTGGGCCTCGCTCACCACGAACGCGCCGGGGTTGCCCGGATCGCCGCCGCCGTCACAGGAGTACGGCTCCCAGTACCAGGTGCTGATCACCGGGTCGTAGCCCGGGTTCTCGTGCTTGGCCCGGTAGTACTTGCCGTCGGTGTAGCGCACGATCGAACCCGCGGCGTAGAACTGCCCGGCCACCCAGTTCGGGTGGTTGCAGCTGGGCGTGCCGCCCCCGCCGCCGCAGGCGCCCTGGTCGGCCCACACCGCCGCGCCGCCGGGGGTTTCGTTCTGGGTCCACCACTTCGCCGAGTAGTTGCGGCCGTTGTGCGAGACCTGGGCCCCGCCGGTGTACTGCTGACTCGCGTTCCAGCCCGCCGCGCAGGCGGCGGCCTCGGCCTGCGGAGTGGGCACGAACAGGGCGAGCGCACCCGCGACGAGTGCCGCCAGCGCCAGTCCGATGAAGCGTTTCATGGTGGCTCCTTCAGTGCTCTGCACAGGGATCAGAGTCATGCGCCGATGGAGCGGAGCAGCATCGGCAGGGAGTGCTTCAGGGCGCGCTCCCAGTAGGGCCAGTTGTGGCGACCGGCCCCGTACAGATCAGTGCTCAGCCGCACTCCGTTGCGCCGCAACTCCTTTGCCAGCGACACGGTCTGCTCGCCGAGCAGTTCCTCCACCCAGTCGTGGGTCGACCCCGGCGGGTCGAGCGGTCCGGGCCGTCCGTCGCCGGAGGCCAGGTACACCGGCGTGTGGCGCAGCCGGGCGGCCAGGTCGAACGGGTTGTGCGCGCGCCAGATCCGTTCCTGGGCAACGGGATCGCCCCACAGCGCGTTCTTGTCGAAGCCGCGTTCGGTCAGGATCCGCTGCACCAGGTCGGTGCCGCGGGAGCCCTGGTACCGGGTGTGCACCACGCCGCTGTACGCGGCCGCGTAGCTGAAGAAGCCTGGATGCCTTGCCGCGTAAGACAGTGCGCCGAACCCGCCCATGGACAACCCGGCCACCGCACGCCGCTGATTGGCCCGGAACTCCTTCTCCAGCAACCGCTTCAGCTCACCCAGGTGGAATCTCTCCCAGGCCGGTCCGTCGCCCAGCCAGTTCGAGTAGAACCCGGCCGCGCCGCCCTCGGGCATCACGATCAGCGCCTGCGCGCCCGCGGTGGCGGCCGCGCCGTCCATGTTGACCGTCCAGGACCGGTACCCGGTCTCGCCCTCGCAGCACCCGTGCAGCAGGAACAAGGTCGGCCAGCGCCGCCCCGGCTGCTCCCGGTACCCGGCGGGCAACAGCACCCGGACGCCGACCTCCTTGCCGCCCAAGGCATCCGAGCGCACCGCCAGCTCGACCAGCCGATCGGACAACGTGGTGGAGCGGACGATCCGCGCCCCGCTCTCCGCCGCGGTGGCCGGGACGGCGAGCAGGATGTTGAGCAGCAAGGCGAACACGAGTAGCAGCGCGCGAAGTCGCATGGAATCCCCCTGGTGGCGTGGGTGATGGGGCGGCCCGCGCAGCCGGATGGGAGTGCGGCTGCGCGGACCGCCGGTCAGGGACAGCTCAGCCGAGCGAGTTCAGATGCGGCTTGACCGTGTTGGCGAACTGCTTGCCGTTGCTGTGATCCCAGTTGATCGACCAGGTCATCACGCCACGCAGGTTCGCCGCCGCGGCGCCGGGCTTGAAACCGCCGCAGCTCTGCAGCTTGACCAGGCAGCTGGCCGCGTTGTTCACCACCGAGGGCGAGACGTACCCGCTGCCCGCGCCGCTGGTGGAGGCTGGCACGCCGAGCGCGACCTGGTCCGGGCGCAACGTCTTGAGCAGGATGCAGGCCTGCCCGGTGATGAAGTCGATGTTGCCCTGGTGCACCACGCCGCCGTTGCAGTCGTTCATCGACCCGGAGTTGTAGTACTGGGTGTGCACCACGGTCAGGATGTCCTTGGTGGCCTCGATCAGCGGCATGTACCGGCCGCCGGGCTGCACGTCCAGGGTCTGCGGGGCCATGGTGTAGATGAAGTTCGCGCCGAAGGTGTTGCGCAGCTGACGGACCGCGTTGGCCACGTTGCCCGCGTGCAGCCCGTGCTCCAGGTCGATGTCGACCCCGTCCACGCCGAACTTGCGGATCAGCGCGGTCATCGTCTCCACGAACGCGCCGATGTTGGCCGCGTTGCTGAAGTCCACGTTGCCCTTCTCGCCGCCGATGGAGAAGACGAATCGCTTGCCCTGGGCCTTTTTCGCCGCGATGTCGGCGATCATGTCCGCGTCGCTGTACCCGCCCAGCGCGCTGGACAGGCCGGGGTCCACGCTGAAGCCGACCGCGCCGGGCCGGGTAGTGAGCGCGTCGGCGAAGGCGATCGCGATCAGGTCGTACTGCGGGTCGATGTCCCGGATGCGCAGGTTCGCCGCGCCGTTGACGAAGTTCTGCCAGTACCCGGTCAGGATCCGTTTGGGCAGCGGCCCGCCCGGGTTGCCGGTGCCGCCGGTGGTGCTGGCAGCCACCGCGCCCGAGCGGGTGGACTCACCGACCGTGTTGTAGGCGCTGACCTGGTAGGAGTAGCTGGTCGACGGGCTCAGGCCGGTGTCGGTGTAGGAGGTCCCGGTGACGCTGCCGACCCGGCTGCCGCCGCGGTAGACGTGGTAGCCGGCCGCGCCGGAGACCGCCGACCAGGACAGCGAGATCGAGGAGCTGGTGGGCGAGCCAGCGGTCAGCCCGCCGGGGGTGGCGGGGGCCTGCGGGTCGGGATCGCCGGTGCCGGGCGGGCCGGTGAGCGCGACATCGTCGACGAAGTAGGCGCCCTGGCCGTACCAGCCATGCGTGTAGATGGTGACCCGGCTGGTGTTCGCGCCGGTGGTGAAGCTGGTGGACAGCTGGGTCCAGGCGCTGCTGCCCGGACTCCAGGTGCTCACATCGGTGCCGCCGGTGCCGCTGGCCCCCAGGTAGGTGTAGCTGCCCTGCACCCACGCGGTCAGCGTGTAGCTGGAACTCGCCTTCACCGGCACCGACTGCGAGCAGCGCGCGTTGTCCTGCCCGGCCGGGGTGGTGGTCAGCGCGGCCGAGCCGGAGCGCACCGGCGCGGCCACCGTGCTGCCGCCCGCGGTGCAGGTCCAGCCCGCGGTGCTCTGTTCGAACCCGGGATTGGCCGCCAGGTTCGGCTCGGCCGCGAGCGCCGGGACCCCCAGTCCCACCGCGGCCGTGGCCATGGCCAGAAGTCCCACCAGCAGTTGCTGACGTCTGCGCGTCACGACAACCTCCACACCTCGCGAGCAACGGACAACCGTTTGGCGGCGGTGTGTTGCTCTCGGCGTGGAGCCGTGTTGTAGTGCGGCTCACACCGAGACTGGCGTGAACCCAAAATGGACTAGACCACTCGGTCGTGTCAAGAGTGTGAACGGAACCGGCCTACCGATGTGCGGCGGTGTGGGCGAACGGGATGGCGGCGACGGGCTGCGCCGTTTGGTCGAATGGGTTGCGCCACAAGCCTCTGCGGGCAAGCACCGGGAGCACGCCCTCGCCGAACCAGTAGGCCTCCTCCAGGTGCGGGTGCCCGGAGAGCACGAACTCCTCGATGCCCAGGGCGTGGTACTCGGCGATCCGGTCGGCGACCTCCTCGTGACTGCCCACCAGGGCGGTGCCCGCTCCCCCGCGCACCAGGCCGACCCCGGCCCACAGGTTCGGCGAGATCTCCAGCCCGTCGGTGGATCCGCCGTGCAGTGCGATCATCCGCCGCTGTCCCTCGGACTCGCTGCGGGCCAGACCCTGTTGCACAGCCTCGATCGTGGCCGGATCCAGGGCGTCCAGGAGCCGTTGCGCCTCGGCCCAGGCGTGTTGCGCGGTGTCCCTGGCGATCACGTGCAGCCGGATGCCGAACCGCACAACGCGTCCCGCTTCGGCGGCCAGTGTCCGGATCCAGGCGATCTTCTCCGCGACCTGCGCGGGTGGTTCGCCCCAGGTGAGGTAGACGTCGGCGTGCCGGGCGGCGACCGCGCCGGCGGCCGGGCTGGAGCCGCCGAAGTAGATGGGCGGCACCGGATCCGGCACCCTGGTCAGTTCGGCGCCCTCCACGGCCAGGTGCGCGCCGGTGTGGTTGACCCGCTCGCCGCGCCACAACCGGCCGACGATGTCCAGGAACTCCCCGGTGCGGGCGTAGCGCTCGTCCTTGCCCAGGAAGTCGCCGTGTGCGCGCTGTTCCTGGCTTTCCCCGCCGGTGACCACGTTGAGCAGCAACCGTCCGCCGGAGTGCCGCTGGTAGGTGGCGGCCATCTGCGCGGCCAGCGTGGGTGAGAGCAACCCCGGCCGGAAGGCGACCAGGAACTTGAGGCGTTCGGTGACCTCGGTGAGCATCGCGGTGGACAGCCAGGCGTCCTCGCACCAGGCCCCGGTCGGAGTGAGCGCGCCGGCGAAGCCGAGTTGTTCGGCGCTGCGGGCGATCTGGCCGAGGTAGGCCAGGGTGGCCGGGCGGGCGCCGCCCGCGGTGCTGGTGTGCACGCCGTGGCCGCCGCCGACCAGGTAGCGGCTGTCGCCGTAGGTGGGCAGGAACCAGTGGAAGGTGAGGGTCATCGGAGTCCGATCAGCCTGCCGCGAGCAGTTCGCCGCGGCGCCGGTGCACCGCGGTGGAGAAGGTGTCCACAATGGACAGAAGAGTGCGTTCGGCGTCCTCGGCGAGCGCGATCCCGGTGCCGGTGCGCTCGATGTGCTTGTCCAGCACGAAGTAGCCTTGCACGATGTGGTGCGCGCCCAGGGAGTTGAGCACCGGCCGCAGCGCGTAGTCCAGGGCCAGGACGTGCGCCGGGCTGCCGCCGGTGAGCAGCGGCAGCACCACCTTGCCCGCGAAGGCGAACTGCGGCAACAGATCCAGCAGTGCCTTGAGCACCCCGGTGTAGGCGGCCTTGTACACCGGAGAGGCGACCACCAGGCCGTCCGCCTCGGCGATGGCCCGCACCACCTCGGCGATCCGCGGGTGCCGCGCGTCGGCGGCGAGCAACGCCTCGGCGGGCAGGGCGCGCACCGCGATGGTGCGCACCCGGTGTTCCTGCCCGCCCAGCCGGTCGGCGAGCTGTTCGGCCAGGGCCGCGGTTTTCGAGCTGGTGGAAGGACTTCCGGAGATCACCAGGATCGTCGGCATGCGCTGCTCCCTAGCTGAGTTCGTGCCGGTAGGCCGCGCCGCGGCCGGCGATGCGGCGCACCTGGCTCAGCGCGTACTCGAAACCGTCGCTCTCCGCGAGCACGGCGAGTTTCCTGGACTAGCTGAGAGAATTCGGACAGCCTTGGGCGGCGACACGGACGAGGTCGACGTGCCGGCGCCGGACGAGAGGCGTCGAAGGGGACACGCCATTGATGGCAACAGGTCCGGGTGGCACTGTCAACGGCGCGTCCCGGCGAATCCCGTTCCCTGGGACGTGATTGACCGGCCCCCGGCCAATTCCTAGCGTGCGAATCATGAACCGGGGAACCCTGGTCGTCCTGCCCGGCCGTGGCGAGCACGCCGACCGCTATTCGAGGTTGACCGCGCGGCTGGCGGTCGACGGCTACCAGGTGCGGGTCGCGGACCTGCCCGCGCCAGAACCAGCACTCGCTCTGTCCCGCGTGCACACGCTGGCCAAAGCGACCGAGGGGCCGCTGTACCTGCTCGGCGCGGACACCGGCGCACTGCTCGCGCTGCACGTGGCGCGGTTCGAGCCTGCGGTGCGCGCGGTGATCGCCGCGGGTGTGCCCGGCGGCGCGCTACCGGCCGACGGCGAGACCCTGGACTTCGACGACGAGCTGAAGCTGCGGCTGCACAGCGCGGAGGCGCGGGGCGAACTGGCCGCCGACGAGCGGCTGCGGCGCGGCGAGCTGCTGCGCACACCGGTGCCGCCCGCGCTGGCCGAGGCGGCCCTGGCCGGCGGGCCGGACCTGCCGGTGCTGGTGCTGCACGGCGATGCGGATGTGCTGTGCCCGCCGCTCACCGCCCGGACGCTGGCCCTGCGGCTACGCCAGTCACGCTTTGTCACCGTGGCCGAGAGCAGGCACGACGTGCTGCACGACAGCCATCACCGGAGCGTAGCGGCACAGATCGTGCAGCTGTTGGAGCAGACGAGGACCAGTCGCTACTCCACTCCGGCGCTGCGCGTCTCGATTCGGTCGACGTTCTGACACCGGGTCCCCGGAAGGGGGGACAAGGCGGCACCAAGATCGGGTGATTCGCCGTGGTGCCGCCCGGCGGAATCGGACAGCACCGCTTACCGTCCGCGACATGACCTTCTCTACCCCGGGTGCAAGGTCGTGCAAGCTGGCGACCATCGCACTGCTGCTGTTCGCCGCGGCCGCCCCTGCCCAGGCCGCGGAATCCGGCGCCGAACGCGCCTTCGCCGGCGCGGGCGCGGCCGAGACCAGGGACGGCACCGTGTACCAGCCCAGTGGCAAACCACTCGGGCTCGACGTCAGTGGCCATCAGGGCCAGGTGAACTGGACCGACGTCAAGAGCAAGGGCGCCACCTTCGCCTACGTCAAGGCGACCGAGGGCACCGGGTTCAAGAACCCGCAGTTCACAAACCAGTACAACGGTTCCTCCGGGGTCGGGCTGATCCGCGGCTCCTACCACTTCGCGCTGCCCGACCGCTCCGGCGGCGCGGCCCAGGCGAACTACTTCGTGGACAACGGCGGCGGCTGGTCCGGCGACGGGCGCACCCTGCCCGGTGCGCTGGACATCGAGTACAACCCTTACGGGCCAACGTGTTTCGGCAAGAGTCCGGCCGCGATGGTGAGCTGGATCCGGGAGTTCAGCGACCAGTACGTCAAGCGCGCCAAGCGGCATCCCACCATCTACACCACCACCAACTGGTGGAAGCAGTGCACCGGCAACAACCCGGATTTCGGCAAGGACCACCCACTGTGGCTGGCCAGGTACGCCGAGGCGCCGGGGGAACGGCCCGCGGGGTGGAACTTCCACACCTTCTGGCAGTTCAACGACAAGGGCACGTTCCCCGGCGACCAGAACGAGTTCAACGGCACCCTGGACCGGCTCAGGGTCTTCGCCAAGGGCTGACCCCGCGCCGGGGATCCAGGGTCAGCCGCCCAGCCAGCGGACGAACGGCGTGTCGTCGGTGAACGGCGGCCAGCCCGGATCCCCGTTGGCGGCGAAGGAGGTCCAGCTCTGATTGACCGCGCGGGCCAGGTCCCGCGGCGGCGCCTCGCCTTCCAGGGCCGAGTGACCCAGGTTGTCGAAGACGAAGCCGAGTTCCAGTCCGTGCGCGGCTCCCGCGCCGGGCACCGGCGAACGCCAGCCGAACTCGTAGACGTAGGTGGCCGCGGCGCCTGCCCTGGACTCGGCCAGCGCGTACACCGGTTCCCGGAAGATCAGCTCGGTCAGCGCGGCCGCGGCCGCCTCGTCCTTGGCCAGCAACAGGAGTTCGTCGGAGTTGGTGCCGATCAGCAGTTCGGTGTCCCGGCCCGCACCGGCCAGCACGGCTTGGTACGGGTGGTGTGGCAGGACCTCCCCGTCGAGCACCGGTCCGAAGGCCATCGAGGAGCTGGCCACGGATTCGCCCCAGCGCAGCGGATCCGGATCCGCCATGACCGCCAGGGCCAGCGCACTGGACAACTCGGCCAGCCGCCCCGGCGCCACCGTGGCCAGTCCGGCCGCGGTGGCCGGCACCCCGGCCTGGTCCGCGAGTTCCTTGGTGATCCGTTCTGCGTCCACAGTGGACAGTGCGGAGCGGGCGGCCACGCTCTGCACCACGGCCCGCCGCAGCAGCCCGGTGTCCAGTGACAGCAGCGACAGCACCGCACTGGCGCCTGCCGAGCCGCCGCTCACCGTGACCCGGTCCGGATCACCACCGAAGGCCGCGATCTCGCGCTGGACCCACTCCAGGGCGGCCCGCTGGTCCAGCAGCGCCCGGTTGGCCGGGGCGTCGGGCAGATGGGCGTAGCCCTCCGCGCCGAGCCGGTAGTTGAACGAGACGAACACGATCCCGTTGGCCGCGAACGCCCGCCCGTCGAAGATCGGCTGGGCGGCGGACCCGGTGACGTGCGCGCCACCGTGGATCCACACCAGCACCGGCCGCCGCGCGTCGTCCACGCCCGGCGTCCACACGTTGAGGTTGAGGTATTCCGCGCCCGGAATGGCCGGTTCGACCAGAAACCCCAGTCCCGGCCCAGGCAGGCCCGCCGCGGGCGCGGTGGCACCGAACTCGGTGGCCGCCCGCGCCTCCGCCCACGGCCGCACGGGCCCCGGCGCGGCGAACCGCCCGATCCCCTGCGGGGCGGAAGCGTAGGGAATACCCAGAAAACGGACGATTCCGTCGGCACTCTGTCCCCGGACCCGACCGTGGGATGTGGCCGCCAGCACCTCGGTCACCGCGTGGCCCCCTGGAACCACGGCGGCGGCAGGTCCGGCGACCCAGCCCTGATCGGAAAGCCCTTACCCCCCGGACACGCAACCTTCATCGGTCTTTCCTCGTTCTTCTGGCGCTCCTGGAGCCCCCAGCCAGGCATCCGGCCGTCCTCCACAACGCAGCATAACCAGGAAAACCAACCGACCGGTCACCTTGTTCCAAGCTTCGAATTAACTGATCCAGCGTGTTGGCCGAACGGCGGTTTCTAGGGGTCGTTGCGTGACCTGACCCCCCAGGACACCCAATGACCTTCTCCATCCGCCTCGACCGCACCCCGCACGGCTCAGCACCACTGCTGGCCGAACGAGCCGAGTACTTTCGGTT